>CAKTSW010000119.1 GCA_934613165.1 uncultured Ellagibacter sp. | reverse complement strand
GGTCGGCCCACAGGCGGCCCAGGCGGGTCTCGGTGGTGAAGCCGAGACCGCCGTAGATCTGCATCGCCTCGGACGCGACCTTGGTCGCCTCCTGGCACGCGTAGCGCTTGAGCAGCGCCGAATCGATGCGCACCGACTGGCCGCTGTCCATCTTCCAGAGCGTCTTGTACAGCATGTTGCGGGAGTTCTGGAGGGCGGTTTCCATCTCGACGAGCTTAAGCTGGATGAGCTGGTAGTTCGCGATCGGCTTGCCGAAGGTCATGCGCTCGGACACGTACGCCGCGGCGTCGTCCATGGCGGCCTGCGCCACGCCGATGGCCTGCGCCACGATGAGGCAGCGCTCGGTCTCGAAGTTTTTCATGAGGTTGTAGAAGCCCTTGCCCTCTTCGCCGACGCGCATGTCCTCGGTCAGGATGACGTCGTCGAAGTACACCTCGCAGAACGGCATGATCTGTTGGCCGATCTTGTGAAGCGGCGCGGTGGTGAGGCCCTTCGTTTCGAGAGGGACAAGCCACATCGACATGCTCTTGTTCTCGCGGGAGGGGTCCTCGTCCTTGGAGACGACGAGGACGTTCGGGAACGCCGCGCCCTGGGTGACCCACGTCTTCTGGCCGTTCAGAAGGTAGGTCCCGTCGGCCTGCTTCTTGGTGACGCACGACATGTTCATGTTGTCCGACCCCGCGGCGGGCTCGGAGAAGCCGAGCGAGAACGTGGGCTTGCCCGTCTCGCTGTAGGCCTCCATCGCCTCGGCGACCTGCTCCTCGGAGCCGAAATCGATGAGGTCGCGCATGGCGAGCGTGTTGTTCAGAAGCGGCGTGATGACGCCGGAATAGTGCGCGAACTCCTCGGTGAGCAGGCCGAGCGTCTGCATGTCGCAGGGAATGCCGCCGAGTTCCTCAGGGATTCCCATGAGGCCGAACCCGGCTTCGAGGTACTCCTGGATAAGCTCGTCGCTCATCGACTCTTTCTCGTACATGTCGCGGATCTTCGCCTCGGTGAAGAAGCGCTCGCAGAACTCCTTGATGCTGTCGACCAGAAGCTCCTGCTCGTCGGTGTAACTGAAGTCCACTTGTCTTTCCTTTCTGGGATAAGCCGCCTCTTCCGGCGCCCTTGTTCCTTAAGCGCCGATCAGCTCTTTGAACGTCTCGAGCTGGGTGCGCGCCTGTTCGTAGCTCTCGGCCGACTGGTCGACCTCGATCTGCACGACGGGAAGGCCCGCCTTCCTGCATTCCTTCGCAAGAAGCGGCGCGTCGAATTCCTCCGGGTCGCAGAACTTGGCCAGAAGAAGCACCACGCCCTGGGCGCCGCTTTTCTTGGCGATGTCGACGACGTGCGTGATGTGCGACTTCTCGGCGTCGTAGAGGATGGAGTCGTTCTTAAGCCCGCAGAAGCCCGCGGCGAGCGCCTCGATGGGGTCGCCCTCCTCGGGAACCTCGATCGAGAAGGCACGCGATTCCTTCGCGATGTCGTCTGCCACGACGGCGAACTTGTTCTCGTCGAGCATCTCCTTCACGGCGGGAATGTCGTAGAAGATGCCGGAAAGCACGATCTTGGCGAACCCGTCGGTGCTCGGCGCCTCAGCGGCGAGAAGCTTGTTCAACTCGGTGACTTTCTCCAGGTGCGCGGCCTTGTCCATGTAATAGCCGGCGTTCACGACGTCGTTGCGCGCGGACACGCTCACAAGCGAGGGGCGCTCGCCCGCGAGCTTCACGAAGGTGCGCATCGCGGCGCGCCAGGAGTTGTAGAGCTTGATGGCCTGGGAAAGCTCGGCGTCGTCGATGATGGCGTCGCACACCTCGCCCACCTGCGTGCGGAGTTCCGTGTACGAGCTCGCCGCGTAGTCGTGGCCGGCCTTGGTGGCGCGGTTCTGGGGCTGCGAGACGAAGATCATCGGGACCTGCGTCACGCCCACACGGAAGTTCTGCGAGAAGCCGCGTTGGGTGTCGCAGAGCGCCGAGGTCATGTAGCCGGAGAGCTTGTCGAGCTCGTGATTGAGGCCCATTTCAAGCGTCATCTGGCAGATCGAGCAGTAGAACGGCGGGAAGTACTTACGCGCCTCGGTCGCGGTTCCCATGCGGCCCCACACGCCGAACGGGATAGCGCCGGCCGCGTAGACGAGCTCCTCGGGGACGTAGTACGGGCCCACGCCGACGACCTTCTTGCCGGCGGCGATATGGCGGTCGAGCTCGGCCGTCGGGTTGGCCGCAACTTCCGAGAACTCGGAGAGAAGTTCATTGATCGTGGTCATCGTTACTCACCCTTCTTCGCGTTCGCTTCCATGATCTCGGCTAAGCCCTGAACGCGCGTGACGTACTGCTCTTCACTGAAGTTGCGCGGGTCGGACTGGTCGCCGTCGAAGGTGACGACCGGGATGTTGAGATCGTTGCTGATGCGGCGCGCCATCTCGAGCATGGTCGAGGACCACATCTTGCAGGAACGGTTGATGTGGATGAGGCCGCCGTCGACCTTGCCCTCAAGGCACAGGCGCTCGCGCAGCTCGGTCGAGCGCTCGATGTTGATGGAGTTGGGCACCGACGCGTAGGCTTCCATCATCTCGTCGAAGGTGCTGTACTCGAAGGCGAATGAGGGGCCGTAGACGCAGGAGGTGACGTTGATGCCGAGGTTCTTCATCGTGGAGTAGGTGACGCGCAGGTAGGGCCAGCATGCGATGCCCTCGAACATGACGCGGTACTTCTCCTCGCCCTTGAAGGTGGACTTGTGCTCGCGGATGAACTGCTCGCATTCCTTGTTGAACTCGATGAACGCGTCGAGCGAGCGCTGCTGGCCGCGGGCCATGGTCGCGACCGCCATGTGGTTGAACAGGTCGAACCCCTTATAAGGAGCGGGCTTGTAGTTCAGGTACTTGGTCGCCTTGAGCCATTCCTCGCCGATGCGGCCGGAAACGCGGCAGACCTCCTCGAACTTCTTCTCGTCCCACTTCTTGCCCGCGATTTCCTCGAGCTGGGCGATGGCGTCGCGGAACTGGGCGCCGATGTAGTCGATGCGCTTGCGGTCGACGTCGTACTTGTTGTTGAAGGGCACGTCGATCACGATGACGGGCACGCCGAGGGTGCGCCCCAGGTTCTCGTACCATTTGAGCATGCAGTCGCAGATATTGTTGCAGCACAGAACGAAATCAGGCAGCGGCATCTCGCGCTCGCCGTTGGGGCATTTGGCGAGGTCGGCATACGCCATGCTGATGCGGGAGTACGCGCAGATGTCGTTGGAGAAGCCGAGCTCGCCTTCCGCGTGCTCGCACATTTCCTGGCCGGCGCCCTTCGCCGAGATGGCGGCCGCCTGGCTTTCGGGGTACACGCAGTGGATGCCGAGCGCCGTCGGGATCTCCTGCGGGAAATTCGAGGAAATCCAGCCGATCTTCTCGCCGCGGGCCTTCGCCTTGATGGCGTCTTCGTACACGTCGTTCGCGACCTCGGCCAGCACGCGGCCGGCCACGCTCTTCGCGGGTTCAAGCTGAGCCATGGCGCCCCCCTATTTCTCTTCCCAGACGCCGACGGTCTTGTCGGCGATCATCGACGCGATCTCTTCGTCGCTGTAGCCCAGATCGGAAAGGACCGCCTTCGTGTCGGCGCCGAGCAGTGGTGCCTTCTCGTAGGGCGGAAGCGGCGTTTCCTCGAAGTCGATCGGCGGACGGACGAGGGCCTTCTTCCCGCGCGGGTAGTCGACCTCGCAGAACACGTCATTCGCCCACGCCTGCTCGTCGTCGACGACCTCCTCGTAGGTCTTGCAGAGGGAGAACGGGATGTCGAGTTCGGTCAGGATCGGCGCCCATTCAGCGGCGGTCTTCTCCTTGAAGCCGGCCTGGATGATGTCGTAGGCCTCGCCGACGCGGCCCGTGCGGATCATCTCGTTCTGGTCGCTCAAGACCGGGTCGGAAAGCACGTCCTCGCGGCCGATGGCTTTAAGGATGAGCGGGTAGTAGATGTCGAAGTTCGGGCCCATGACCTGGAGGAAGCGGTCATCCTTCGTCTGGACGGCGGGCTGGTAGGGCAGCTGGTTGTCGCGACGGTCGAACGGGTAAGAAACGCCGCCGAACTCGCTGCCGTACTGCGCGCCCTGGATTTGGAAGGACTGCACCCACACGGCGGTGTGAAGGAGGTTCGTGGTGACCTTCTCGCCCTTGCCGGTCGTCTTCGCGCGGAAGAGGGCCGCAAGGACGCCGACGGTCAGCGCGAGCGCGCCCTGATGGTCGCCGAGCGCCGGGATGAGGTTGGAGGGCACGGTGCCCTTCTGGTAGAGCGATCCCGACCAACCGCTGCGGGCGAAGAACGCCGTGTAGTCGAAGCCGGGCAGGTCCTTGTCGGGGCCCTTCTCGCCGTAGCCGGTAAGGCTCGCGTAGACGAGGCTCGGATAGCGGTCCTTAAGGTCGTCGTAGGTGAGGTTCTTTCGCTCAAGCGCCTGCGGGCGCCAGTTGGTGAGGAACACGTCCGTGTCGTCGAGGAGCTTGAAGAGGATTTCGCGGCCCTTGTCGGTGCGCAAGTCGACGACGATGCCCTTCTTGCCGGAGTTCTCCAAGTCGAAGTTGATGTCCTCATGGGGGTCGGCCGGACGGCCCTCGTTCGGGGCGGTGTAGCGAAGGTTGTCGCCCTTCGCGGACTCGATCTTGACGACCTCGGCGCCCAGGTCGGCCAGGATACGGCCGACGGCGGGAACGGCGATGAACGTTGCCATCTCGAGGACCTTGATGCCTTCGAGCGGGCGCTTTACCTCTTCCATGTTTCCTCCTTGCATGATCGCGCCGCGAGACGGCGCACCTGAACTGGTTATATTGTCGGAACAATGCGGATGAGAATTAATAGACAGTATTCGATTTTGCCTATATATCGGGAAACGAGAGCAGCCGTTGAAAGACGCGAAAGCGCCACCCGAGTAAATCGAGGACGCTTTCGCGGTGACGCCATGGCCGGGATAAGTTCCATGACGTCGAGGAGGGATTAGCAGGGGAATCTTCGCGACTTACTCAGCGGTGAACGCGCGCTTGTTCCGCGCCAGTTGGGCACCACCGAAGATGAAGAAGTAGACGAAGGGGAGCAGAAGGCCGATGGCCATGAGGGGCAGCGCGACCGGTTGCTTCGACCAATCGGGCACCGCCAGCGGGCACACGATGCACAGCACGAACAGAAGGACGATGACGCACGCCATGATGCCGAACTGCACGGCTCCCGTATCGTTCGGGTCGCCCTTTCCGGTTTCTTCCGCCAGCTCGTCCATCGTCTTCCCGCCCGTTTCGGTTGCGAAGACGACGGTGCACACGAAGCCGAGCGCGAAGGGGATGATCAGGACGAGAACGACTTGGCTCCAGTTTGTGACCCCGTTGACCTGGAAGATCGCCATGGAAGCGATGGCGCCGAGGACGATCGAGGAGGCGGAGCCGCCGA
>CAKTSW010000118.1 GCA_934613165.1 uncultured Ellagibacter sp. | reverse complement strand
AGAAGGGTCAAAATGGTGGGCTGAGAGAGGCGATTAAGCGATTTCCCCAGTTCAGCGCACTCTTTCAAGTCGTCATCCGACTTCGGATGGCAGCTGCTCCACATATATAAGGACCTCTTTCGTAAACGTTATGCCTGAAACACCGTTCTATTATCGCGCAAATACGGTCAGAGCGCGAATAAATGCGAAAAGAAAACGGAGCCGCGCGGCGGAAGCCCTTCCCATTGCGGCTCGGACCGCGTGTAAGGTCGCGGCGTTTGCCGCGTTTCGCCCTGGCGTCATGGTGTTTGCGTCCATTCGTCGGGAAAAGGCGGGAAAGGCGTTGCGCGTTCGGCTCAAGTCGTGTTACAAAAAAACAAGTCGTAACACCACAAGAGAAGCGGAAGAGTCGAAACGGGCGGAAATCGCGCATGCATGGGCGCGCGGAGGAAAGGGGATCGGCGAAATGGGCAGCGTAACGAGAAGGCAGTTCGCGAAACTTGCAGGCACGGGCGCGCTTACGGTCGCGGCGTCGGCAGCGCTTGGGGCATGCTCGAGCGAGAACGCGGCGTCTTCGGGCAGTGCGGCGAGCACCTCTTCTCCCGCTTCGGGCGACACCAAGCAGGTGGTCGTCACCATGCCCACGACGTCCGAACCCTCAGCCGGCTTCGACCCGCTCGTGTCGTGGGGGTGCGGCGAGCACGTGCACGAGCCGCTCATCCAGTCGACCCTCATCACCACGACGGCCCAGATGGGTTTCGAAAACGACCTCGCCACGTCGTACGAATGTGCAGACGACGGCCTTACCTGGACGTTCACCATCCGCGACGACGTGAAGTTCAGCGACGGCGAGAAGCTTACCGCCGCCGACGTGGCCTTCACCGTGAACAGCATCGTTGCCTCCGCGGCGTCGGAATGCGACCTTTCCATGGTCGACAAGGCCGAAGCGAAAGACGACGTCACCGTCGTGATCACGCTCAACAAGCCTTTCAACGCGCTTCTCTACACGCTCGCCGTGGTGGGCATCGTGCCCGAGCACGCCTACGGCCCCAACTACGGCAGCGCCCCCATCGGCAGCGGCCGCTATCTGCTCGAGCAGTGGGACAAGGGCCAGCAGGCCATCTTCAAGGCGAACCCCTCCTATTACGGCGACGCCCCGAAGATGGAGCGGGTCGTCGTGCTGTTCCAGGACGAGGACGCCTCCCTCGCGTCGGCGAAGGCGGGGCAGGCCGACGTCGCCTACACCTCGGCGACGTTCGCCGGAAACCAGCCCGCGGGCTTCGACCTGTTGAACTGCGCGTCCGTTGATTCGCGCGGCATCTCGCTGCCTGCGGTCGAGCCGGGCGGCACGCGCCGCGACGGCGAGAACGACTACGCAAGCGGCAACGCCGTGACCTGCGATATCGCCGTGCGTCGCGCGATCAACCAGGGAATCGACCGCCAGCAGCTCATCGACCATGTGCTTTCGGGGTACGGCGAGGTCGCCTACAGCGTCGGCGACGGCATGCCGTGGATTTCCGACGACATGAAGTGCGAAACCGACGTCGCGGCGGCGTGCGCGCTGCTCGATCGGGCCGGGTGGACGGCGGGTTCCGACGGCATCCGCGCGAAGGGCGACGTCCGCGCCGAGCTCACGTTGTACTACGCGGCGAGCGACACGGTGCGCCAGGCCATAGCGCAGGAGTTCGCGAGCCAGATGAAGGGGCTCGGCATCGCCGTCACGCCGAAGGGCGCGAGCTGGGATGAAATCTACCAGCACGAGTTCAGCGACCTCGTCGTGTGGGGATGGGGCTCCAATTCCCCGATCGAGCTGTACAACCTTACGTACTCCAAGGGCGTGGGAAACTGCGCGTGCTACGAGAACGCCCAGGTCGACGGCTATCTCGATGCCGCGCTCGTCGCGAAGACGATGGAAGAGTCCTACGAGCTGTACAAAAAGGCCCAGTGGGACGGAACCGACGGCGTGGCGCCGCAGGGTGCGGCGACGTGGGTGTGGTTCGCCAACGTCGACCACCTGTACTTCGTGAACGAGGGGCTTAAAGTCGCCGAGCAGAAGCCGCATCCGCATGGGCATGGCTGGAGCATCGTGAACAACGTCGACCAATGGGAATGGGCGTAAAGGCGCCCCGCGCCGGTTCGATCGCCCGGAGTCGCGATGCCCCGTCTTATTGCCGACAACCTCATACGTTTCCTCCTGCTTCTGCTCGCCGTGAGCCTCGTCGTGTTCGCGCTTATCAGCTTGTCGCCCATCGACCCTGTTCAGGCGAACGTGGGGCAGGCCGCCTACCTCAACATGACCGAGGCGAAGCGCGCCCAGCTCGCCGAGCGCTGGGGTGCGAACACGCCGCTTCTCGAACGCTACGCAAGCTGGCTTTGCGCGCTTCTGCAGGGAGACGCCGGCACGTCTCTGCGCTTCAACGCGCCCGTCGCCGAGGTGATCGCCAACCGCGCGACGAGCTCGCTTGCGCTCATGGCGATTGCGTGGGTCGTAAGCGGCGTGCTCGGGTTCGTGCTCGGCATCGCCGCGGGCGCTTTGCGGGGCGGCGCGCTCGACCGCGCCGTGAAGGCGTACTGCTACCTGCTCGCCGCGACGCCCGCGTTCTGGATCGGGCTCGTGTTCCTCACCGTGTTCGCCGTCGAGCTGGGGTGGTTCCCGCTCGGCTTCTCGGTTCCTGTCGGCGCGGCCGCGTCCGACGTCACCCTGGCCGACTCGATCCACCATATCGTGCTGCCGGCGCTCACTTTATCGGTCGTCGGCGTCGCGAACATCGCCCTGCACACGCGCGAGAAGACCATCGACGTCATGGAAAGCGACTTCGTCCGGTTCGCGCGCGCCCGCGGGGAAAGCCCTCGGCGCGTCGTCTTCCGTCATGTCGTGCGCAACGTGTCGCTTCCGGCCATCACGCTGCAGTTCTCGCTCATCTCCGAGATATTCGGCGGGTCCGTCCTCGTCGAGCAGGTGTTTTCCTATCCCGGTCTGGGGCAGGCGGCCGTGACGGCGGGCCTGGGCGGCGACGCGGCGCTGCTCGCGGGCATCGCGATGGTGTCGGCGGCTCTCGTGTTCGGGGGCAACCTCGTGGCGAATCTTCTGTACGCTGTCGTCGACCCGCGCATCAGGCGCTCGGGCGCGATGCCGGGAAGGGAAGGAGGCGCTCATGCGTAGCGAGCGGAATATGCCGGCCGCGGCCGTCGAGGCGTCCGCGTCTGCCGCATCGTGCGCGCAGGGCGTCGCCGCAGTACCGCGCGTCCTCCATAAGCCGCGCCGGGCGTTCGCGGCGAACCGCAAGGTCGCGCTTGTCTCGTGCGTGTTCGCATCGTGCGCGCTCGCGGCGGTGGTCGTGGCGGGGCTTTGCGTGTACGGGAACGCGACCGAGGTCGATTTCACGGCGAAGAACCTCGCCCCGAGCCTTGCCCACCCCTTCGGCACCGACTGGATGGGACGCGACATGCTCTTGCGCACGCTTGCGGGCCTGTCGACGAGCGTGCTCGTGGGGCTTGGCGCCGCGGCGTTCTCGGCGGTGGTCGCGCTTATCCTCGCTGCTGTGGCGGCCCTTGGCGGCAAGCGCGCCGACGCGGTGGTGACCTGGCTTATCGACCTGGTCATGGGCGTGCCCCACATCGTGCTGCTCATCCTTATCTCGTTCGCGCTCGGCAAGGGGTTCTGGGGCGTGACCGTCGGCATCGCGCTCACGCATTGGCCGAGCCTCACGCGCGTCCTTCGCGCCGAGATCATGCAATGCCGCGAGTCCACCTACGTCGCGGTGGCGCGCAAGCTGGGGAAAAGCCCCGCGCAAATCGCGCTTTCCCATATCGTCCCGTACGTGTTTCCCCAGTTCCTGGTGGGGCTTATCCTTCTGTTCCCCCATGCCATACTTCACGAGGCGGCGATCACGTTCCTCGGCTTCGGCCTTCCGCCCGAGCAGCCCGCCATCGGCGTCATCCTAAGCGAGTCGATGGGGTACCTCTCGGCCGGAATGTGGTGGCTCGCCGTGTTCCCCGGGCTCGCGCTCGTCGCCTGCGTCGTGCTGTTCGACGTCGCCGGGTCGAGCTTGCGCGCGCTCATCGACCCCCACACGGCCCAGCGGTAGGGGGGTATGGAGGAACCTATGAAACAAGGAGAACCGATGCGCGCCTGCGACGCCCTCGCCCGCGGCGATGCGGCCGTCCCCGAAATGCGGGGGGCTCACGAGGCGCACGACCATGCGGACGGCGAGCGGCACCATCACCATACGCACACGCGCGCGTCGCGCCACGAACACGGGCACCACCTGCTGCAGGTCGAGCACCTAAGCGTGTCGTTTCAGATGTACGACGAGAGCGGGTCGTTCTTCGCCGCGCCGCGCCGGCGCGTTCCCGTCATCGACGATCTGAGCATCTCGGTCCATGCCGGCGAGATCATCGCCGTTGTCGGCGCGTCGGGGTCGGGCAAGACGCTGCTCGCCGACAGCGTGATGGGCCTGTTCGAGCCGAACTCCGAGGTGTCGGGCGACATCTGGTTCGACGGCGTTTTGCAGGATGCGGCCTCGCTCGCCGCGCTGCGGGGCCACGGCATCGCGCTCGTCCCGCAAAGCGTGTCGTCGCTCGACCCGCTCATGAAGGTGGGCAAGCAGGTGGAAGGCGCCTGCCCGCGCTGCGACCGCACCCGTCGGCGTGCGCGCCGTCAGGCGTTGTTCGCGCGCTACGGGCTTTCCGAGGAGGTCGCGGGCCTGTACCCGCACGAGCTGTCGGGCGGCATGGCGCGCCGCGTGCTTCTCTGCTCGGCGCTTATGGAGGACCCGAAGCTCATCGTGGCTGACGAACCCACGCCCGGCCTCGATCTCGACCTGGCCGTTCGCGCGCTTTCCGACCTTCGCGCCTTCGCCGACGAGGGCGGCGGCGTGCTGCTCATCACCCACGACATCGAGCTCGCGCTCAGCGTGGCCGACCGCGTGGCGGTTTTCCGCGACGGCACCGTGGTCGAGGAGACGTCGGTGGAAAGCTTCGCTGCGCCCGAGCTGCTCGAGCACCCGTTCTCGCGCGCGCTCTGGCATGCGCTTCCGAGCCACGGGTTCGAGGTGGGGCCTGGTGAGAACGCGGACGGGGAGCGTCATGAGAATAGCGTCGATGCCCGGGGCGCGGATGCCTCCGTGCGCGTAGATGCCGCGGCCGGCTTCGCGTGCGACGGTTCCGCGGCACGCACGCAAGATGCGAAGGGGGAACGCGCATGCTAGAGGCTTCGCACATCTCGTTCGGGTACGGGAGCCGCATGCTCTATCGCGGCTTCGATCTTGCTGTTTCCCCTGGTGAACGCGTCGCGCTCGCGGCTCCGTCGGGGTTCGGCAAGTCGACGCTCTGCCGTATCCTCGCAGGTTACGAAAAGCCCTGGTCGGGCGAGGTTTTCGTCGACGGGAGCCCGCTTCCCGCGCGCGGGGCGTGCCCGGTGCAGCTCGTGCTGCAGCACCCCGAGCT
>CAKTSW010000117.1 GCA_934613165.1 uncultured Ellagibacter sp. | reverse complement strand
AGCCGAGGTTGACATCCATGAATTCGATACCGGCCATAATCTTCAACTGCTCCTTGACGCGACGACGCCCCTCGATGGCGTAATCGAGAATCATCTTCGCGTCGTCCTGCGACATCCTCTCATCCGGGAACAGAAGCTTCATGAGGCCGCTGAACGTCTTGCGCACTCCTATTTCGTCGCGCGTGTTGAAATCGCCGTTGAGCCTATAGAAATCGTCTAGATGATGGGTGTAGTCGCGCTTACGCATACCCTTGCAGAATTCGCTCAGACAATCGGTGATGAGCCCGTAGCGCTTCGTGAGCAGGTCGCTGCGCATCTTGGGGACTTCCCAGCCGGGAAGGTAACAGTGGATGCGGTCGAAGAAGGCGGAATCCTCGTTGAACTCGGGCGGGAACGGATCGAAGAGGTGCGTTGTCTTGAGCACGTTCTGTACGCTGTCGTTGATGTTTCCCTCGAACACCATCGAAGCATCGCCGTTGAAACTTTCCTTACCACGGGCGTATGTGCCGCCGGCCATGTACCCTTTGAGGATTTGTATGGCATTCATGTCCTTAAAATGCATACCCGCAACCTCATCGAATGCCACAACGTCCCAGTTTCCAACCAAGCCCGTGCGATCGAGCGATGAAGACTTCTTCGCGCTCGCATTCAGTCGCCCGAAAAGGTTCGCTGTGGTTGTTTGCCCGCCGGAAAGCAGGATGGCGTAGGGGCTCACCTCATTGTAGATATGGCTCTTGCCCGTTCCGCGCGGCCCAAGCTCACAAAGGTTGTAGTTACGCTCGACCAAAGGCACCATGCGCTCGATGAAATGAAGCTTCGTCCGAAGGTCAAGCGAATCCGGCTCGTACCCGGCGGAGCACAGAAGTAGGTCCATCCATTCTTCGGTCGTGAACGACTTTCTTTTGGAGATGATGTCGTCTAAGTCGATGTTGGGCATTTGGATGGGCGTGAGGTTGCCAATGCGGTACGGGTTGTCCTCGGGCCCGTTGTTCTTGCTCTTTCTGGCGGGCTTCGGGTCGCCGAATACATCGGCGAGCTCATCGTTCAGTTCGTCATCGAGCTGAAAGTATTCCATCCTCAGAATGCACCACATGCCGCCGCACAGCATCTTCGGGTAGCTGCGCACGTAATCTTCCGGCATAACGACGGGATCGATGCTTAGGTTGGCGAACGTGGCGACATGGATTCCCCGGTATTCGTCGAAGCGCACCGACACTTTGTCGATGATCGTGTACTGCCTCAGCTCCCAAATCTTCGATTTAATGCGCTCGGACTCATCTGGACGCACGTAGTTTTCGGTGAGGATCCTCCGAATTCTAGCGAGGCCCTGCTCAACCATGTCGGGGTCGTCTGTCGAGCAGTACATTCCGAGAAGGTACTCCAAGACAAACGTGGGCACGTTGGCGCCGCGCTTCATGACGGCGGTAAGGTCCTTGCGAACGGTTTTTCCGGGAAAAGCCTCGACAATCTTGGCATCGAGGCCATCAGGCTCGCGATAGTCGATCGCCGTGCCGCCCTGTTCTTCCATGCTGGTAGCTCCTTAGAAATCGAAGTCGTCCATGGGGACGAACGCTATCTCGACGCTGAACTCCTGGCGCCATGCCTCGCTGCCGCCGTCTTTGCTGCGACATGACAGGTAATAAGGTTTCTTGGGGTCGTATTGCCTGCCCGCTTTCAGCCCGAGCTGGATACGCGAAACGCGCACCGTCTCGTCCGTTGTCGTCATGTCGGCGTGCGCCGGACGCGTGTCGCTCACTGCGTTTCCCGAAGCGTCGAGCAGAGTGATCTCGTACTCGGCCGGCAGGATTTTGCCGCCCACCGCCTCGGTCTGGAAAAGCTCGACGTGGAACAGCATCGAAGTGATGCGGCGCGACGTCGAGAGCAGCTTAAAGCCCGCCCTCTGGCGCTCTTCAAACCCTTTGGCCCCTGAGCGCCTGTTCCTGAACTCCACGACCGGCACGCAGCACTCCTGAAGGCTCAGCCCCCCATGAACGTAGTTGTCGCCAGGCCCCGCTTTCTTGATGCGCACACATTCGCGCGGGGCGAGGCCCGTGTACGTGCCGCCGTCGATATCGTCCATGTTCATCTTCACGAACAGCACGTCATCAACGCTGGGCTCGTCGCTCACAAGATAACGCCGGCCCTGCTTCACGACCCTTGCTGACGCATCCGCCGCCGACACCTTGCTGCGCTCCTCAAGGGGGTTGCGCGTGTAAAGGAAGCCGTGGTCGGCGGTTATGAGAACCCTGCTGATGTTCAAATCGTTGACGGAGCTCTTCACTAATGCCACCAGGTCTTCTATTGCGGTTTCGCAGGCGTCGAACACCATATGCTCGGTGTTGAAATCCTCGCCTACGGCATCGATCTTGTTGTGGTACACGTAAACGACGTCTGCGTCGCCCACGAGCTGCTTGCGGGCCAATCTCTTCGCTGCGAGCAGCGTTTTGCTCTGGATGCAGCGTCCCTTGGGTTTGCGGCGCCTAAGCGCAGCCTCCCGCTCCTCGGTGGAGGCAACGGGGGCGTCGCCGTCAAGGAAAACCGCCATGTCAGATTCCCGCAATCCCATCGAATTGTGCGGGAGCAACGCCGCCATGCCGAATTCCGTAACCGACGGGAACACGCCTTGCATGCTTTTCAACTCAGCCGTCCCCGCCATGGCGCGCTGGAGGCGCTGGACAAGCTCGTCGGCGACCTCGAAGCGAAGAGCATCGCTGATGATAACCAGCGTCCTTTTCACATCGCCGGAGCCGGCAAGCACGAATTCGTCGAAAAAGCGGCGCTGCCTGGGTACGCCCTCGATGTAGCCAAAGTTGCTCCACTGATCTTCCGCGGCGTTCACCCAGCAACGGTTCGTCTCGGACAGAAACCAATTGACGTATACGCCCTCGACCCATGCGGCGAGGTTCTCAAGCTCGTCGGTCACGCCGCCGGCTATATCGAAGAGAGACTTGCCGCAACGATCGAATTCCGAGCAGAAGGTTCGGTACCAGAAGTCCATCATGTGCCATTCGCCCGTGTAGGCGTACCACACGTCGCGCGCGACGGCGACATGGAAGCCTTGTGCGTGCTCGCGATAGAATCGCTGCATATGGGCGGACGCCTCAAGTGCGGAAAAATACGGCTCCACGCGCGAGAACCATTTCAGGTCTTTGCGCCTCTGCGCAACCTGCAACGCCTCGTCAAAGCGGTCGGCGCCTTGGGCCATGCTTCCCAGAAGGCTTGTCAAAATGCACTCGTTGATGCACGGGAACACGTCGGCGGCCTGCAGCTGCACGAGAGGGATTTCCGAGAACCGCTTAGGAAGGCCGCAAAGCCGCTCGGTGTCGCGAGCGAGCTCGAACAGCACGACGAGCGATTTCTCATCGCCCATCCAAGCCCGCACCACATTAAGGCATGGCTGGCCATGCGGGATCGAGATCCTGCCCTCGAGGCCTTCAAGGAACTCGCTGGGCAATTGCGTGGACAACGCCGTGAGCAAGAGATGCGCGGCGAAGTCGTCGCGCGAAAGCAAATCGCCGTTGTAACCGATTCTTTTCGAAACAAGCGACGCGAATAGCGAATCAGCCCCGTATTTCGAGAGCTGGCCCAAAGGCTCTGACCCCTCGCAGAGCAAAACGAGATACGTCCTGACGATGGTCTCGAGCGACAAATCGCTCGCTCCCAAGGTAGCCCCGATCACGCCGAGCGCGACATCCGCCCTCGTTTCCGCCTTCGGCATGAGCTTTACGAACCTCGCCCTGCGATCGGCCGCGTTGAAGAACTGCCTGAACATGGACACGCCTTCTATAGCGGCATCCTTTGCTCCAAGGCTTTCGGCGAGAAGCGAGGCGAAATCGGCCTGGAAGTGCTCAGAGCAAATCTCGATATCGGCAAGCCAGTTCTTTTCAAGCGCTTTCGGCGAGAAATCTTTGGGCTCCGTCGTATACACAAGGAAATCGTCACTGGCATGCAGGCGATAGAGCTCGCGCTTGGCGACAAAGCGATTGCTGCCGGACAGCTTAAGGAAGCGGACGGTTCTCTCGGACGGGATTCCTTCTTTGGCGAGGGACTCGAATTCGTCTTCGAACGACCCGTCGACGTCATGCCAGAATACCACGCGTCGCTGCTCGAATTCCTCGAGAGATTTCGCAAACCTATCTTTAAGCTGCTCAACCGCATCTTTCTGCGCCATACGCGAACCACGCTTCCCCGAATAGCTACCAACCGCTAAGTACCTTTTTAACCTTTCTATTATCCCATAACATCAACAAACCTCTCTCGACCCGCTTCCATTGTATTTGACCGGCAATCCGACCGGTTCGTTTACGGAACAGAAAGAGAGAAAGCCATGAACCAAGAGGAAGACGAGACGATGACATACCGCGCAGTCGTGGAGCTATGGGCGGCCGAACGTGAAAGCCTGCAGTACGTATTGCCGTATACGGCGCGCAAGGCAGCCCAGAAGGCCCTGCTGTTCTCGCCATGGATGGCGGAAGCAGAAATCGACCAGATAGAGCCGTCCCAGGTAAGCGCAGCTTTGATGTATTTGGGGAGCAAAGGCGGGCGACAGAAAAAGGGGCTCTCGACGGCTACGCTCAGGGCGGCGCATCTAGCCGGCAGCCAGGCATGCGTCTGGGCGGTTGAACGAGGCTTCGCCAGTAAGAACCCGTTCGCACGCGTGACCAGGCCGAGGGCAAATTACCGGCAATCGCAGTTTCTCACCCAGGGCCAAGCGACCAAACTCGCACGTGCGGCAAGCAGATTTTTCAGTAAGAACTTGTCGAGCGGCGATGTCACGCGCGCTTCGTTCGCGCTGGCGGTGTGCATAGCGGTTGCCACGGGGTTGCGCCGAGGGGAGATATTCGCTCTTAGTTGGGATGACTTCAGCGAAACGACAATGCGGTTGAGCGTAAGCAAGGCAATCAAAGGCGATGGATCCTTGGGAAGGCCCAAAAGCGTGGCGAGCATCAGAAATATCGCAATCGGAGAAAAGCTATGTAAGCTACTGGCGAAGATGCGGGCATGGCAAGAAGAGAACTTCCCAGAGAAGGACTGGTCGCAGAGCGCTTTCATCATGTGCAGCGTAGAAGGCGAACGCGCGAGTCTGAACTCCTTCGAGCATTGGTGGCGCTCCTGGGCGGATAAAGGAGGTTGGAAGGGCCTGCGTTTCCATGAGCTTCGCCACACCCACGCAACGCTTTTGATCTCTAACGGCACCGATGTGAAAACGGTCCAGATGCGCTTAGGCCATTCCTCTGCCGAAGTGACTATGTCGTGTTACGCGCACGCCCTGCCGATGGCGGATGGATCGGCGGCAACACTGCTTGATTCAACGCTGTTCTCGCGATAAAGGCATCCTGCAAGGGACCTCGCGTCCCTTGCAGGCGAAGAGACGATTTTCGGCGGATCGGCGGCAGAGAAGTTAAAGGACTTGCAAGCCGAACTCGAGCCGCTGAGCAGGCGCTACGACGTGGTGGTCGCGAACCCGCCGTACATGGGGTCAAAAAACATGAACAAATG
>CAKTSW010000116.1 GCA_934613165.1 uncultured Ellagibacter sp. | reverse complement strand
AGGTGAGAAAGCGCGTCCTCGCGCATTCCGGCGTCGAGCTCGAATGCGAGGTCCGGTTCTGGGAATAGGTTCTTCGCAGGCGCCGTCTACCGCATATTGTGGTGAACTTGCGCCTTGTTTCGAAGAGACTGGCGCCCGAGCCGCTCGATATGGTATAAGTATTAGCACTGTGCGCGATGGCGCGTTACATACTTTCGATTGCTGAGAAAGTGGGCTTGTTCCCGCTTTCTTTGTATGTTGGGGTAAAAACGCGCGAAGCGCCGCGAATGTCAAGGTTTCGGCAAAGGGAAGGGGGCATGATGCTCACCGCCAAAGAGCAGAAGCTGCTCGACGCGCTTGCACCGCATGCCGAGCAGGAAGGCGTGGAAATCGTCTCGCTCGAGATCATGGGGTCCAAGAAGGCTCCGACCATCCGCGTGTTCATCGACACCGAAGAGGGAGTGAGCTTCGACGAGCTCGCAAGCGCCCAGTCGTGGATCAACCGCATCATGGACGAGATCGACCCGTTCCCCGGAGCCTACATGCTCGAGGTGTCCTCGCCCGGCATCGACCGCCCGCTTCGCACAATGGAGCATTTCCAGCGTTTCGCGGGCGAAGAGGCGGTTGTGAAGACCTCGGCCCCGATCGACGGGAGAAGCTCGTTTTCCGGGACTCTCGAGGGGGCGGAAGGCGACGACGTCGTCCTCATTGTCGATGGGAAACGCATCGCCATCGCATATTCGAACATCAAGCGTGCCCATCTTGTGGGCACCGTGGACTTCAGCTAGGAAAGGAAGCGACCAGACGTGGCTAGCTCTGAATTGATCGAAGCGCTGCAGGCGCTTGCCCATGAACGTAAGATCGACGAGTTTTACCTGATCGAACGCTTGGAGGCATCGCTCGCGAAAAGCTATCAGCACATCTTGGACCTCGAATGGGACGCCCGCGTCACGATCGATCGCCAGACCGGCAAGATCTACGTGTACGAGCTCGTTCCGGTCGGCGAGCCCGACCCGGAGACGGGGGAGTACGCCGAGTACACCGAGCGCGACGTCACGCCCGACGACGTGAGCCGCATCGCCGCGCAGAACGCCAAGAGCGTCATCTCCACCATCGTCCGCGAGGCGGGGCGCCAGTCCATCTACCAGGAGTTCTCCAACCGCGTCGGCGACCTCGTCACCGGCACCGTGCTCCAGGGCACCCCTGACTTCACGATCATCAAGATCCGCGACGGCGTGGAGGCCGAGCTTCCGCACTACGACCTCAAGCGCTACCCCAACGAGCGCAACGAGCGCCCCAACAACGAGCGATACCGCCACAACCAGCGCCTGAAGGTGCTGATCATCGACGTGCGCGACCCCGCCATCGACGTGCCCAAGATGCGTGGCGACCAGGCGCGCCCGTCCATCATCGTGTCTCGTACGCACCCCGACCTCATCCGTCGCCTCTTCGAGATCGAAGTGCCTGAAATCTACGACGGCGTGGTCGAGATCAAGTCGATCGCCCGTGAGCCCGGCGCCCGCTCCAAGGTCGCCGTCGCGTCGCGCGAGCCCGGCCTCGACCCGGTCGGCGCCTGCGTCGGTCCCAAGGGCAGCCGCGTGCGCATGGTCGTCGAGGAGCTGCGCAACGAGCGCGTCGACGTCATCCAGTGGAACGAGAACCCGGCGGTCTACGTCGCGAACGCCTTGTCGCCGGCCAAGGTCACCAAGGTCACCATCGACGAGGAAAACAACTACGCGACCGTCATCGTGCCCGACGACCAGCTCTCGCTCGCGATCGGCAAGGAGGGCCAGAACGCCCGCCTCGCCGCGCGTCTCACCGGCTGGCACATCGACATCAAGAGCGCAAGCTTCGCCGGCGCGCCTTTGCCGACGGAGAACGTGCTCATCGACGAGGACGACTTCGAGGACGAAGAGCGCCTGTGCGCCTACGAGGACGAGGACGGCAACCGCTGCCGCAACCACGCCCGTCCCGGCAGCCGTTTCTGCGGCATTCATGCCGATTTCGAAGACGAACGCTAAACAGCGCGGCGTAGGGGAATTACAATGGTTCAAACGGCACCGACCAAAAAGAAGCAGCGCACCTGCATCGCCTGCGGCGCAACCGACGCCAAGGGCGCGTTCCTCCGCATCGTGCGCTCGCCTTCCGGTGTTGTCTCGTACGACGCAACGGGGCGTGCCCCGGGGCGCGGGGCGTACGTCTGCTCGCCAGACTGCTTCGCGGCTGCACGCAAGACAGGAAAACTCGACCGAGCGCTTCGCACCAAGCTCGGCGAACAAGATTTAGAGCGCATTGCCGGCGAGGTGTCTCGCGACACGAGCCTGGGGCGTCGGTAAAGAATTAGAGGAGTGGTACATGGCCAGCATGCGAGTACATGAATTGGCGAAGGAGTTCGACATGACGAGCAAGGAATTGCTCGACCGGTTGCACGATATGAAGATACCGGCGAAAAGTCATGCGAGCATGCTTTCCGACGCCTCCGTCGAGAAGGTTCGCAAGAACCTCGAGCCTGAGATCAAGCAGCGTGCTGGCAAAATCGACGACGAGGAGGCTCGCAAGCTCGCCGCCGACAAGGCGGAAGCCGAGCGCAAGAAGGCCGAGCAGGAGGCCGAGCGCCGCGCCGCCGTCGAGAAGGAGCGTGCTGAGCGCGAAGTCGAGCGCGCCCGCCGCAGCGGACACGCCCGCAAGGCCGACGACGCCCCCAAGAAGACCGCGCACGAGCCCAAGAAGGCGCCGGTGAGCACCGGCTTCGAGGGCCTTGCGAGCCAGATCGAATCCGAGAAGGAACGCGTCGCGCGCGAGAAGGCCGAAGCCCGCGCCCGCGCCCGCGCACAGAAGATGGCCGCCGAGGTCGCCAAGAAGCAGGCGGTCGAGGAGGCGCTGCGCAACCGCGGCAAGAAGTCTTCCAAACCCGCGCATGCGCACAAGGGCCCCGCCCCCGTGCTCACGTCCAAGAAATCCTCGAACTTCAGCTCGCTGCTCTCCCAGATCGAATCCGAGAAGCAGCGCATCGACGCGGAGAAGGCCGAGGCGAAGAACCATCCCAAGCAGAACCGCAACGCCCGCGGCAACAACAACCGCCCCGAGCGCGGCAAGAAGGGCAAGCGCGGAAGCAACTTCGTGCAGGTCGTTCCCGAGCTTGAGAACCAGCAGCCCCAGGGCGAGGACCGTTACGCCCAGATGGCCGTCCAGGCTGAAAAGCTCCAGCGCGACAAGGTGCTCGCCGAGGCGCGTGCCGCCGTCGCCGCCGCGAACTCGCATGAGGGCGAGGGTCGTCGCCGCAAGCGCAAGGAGAAGCGCGAGGCCGAAGCCCGCGAGCGCATGGAGATGGAGGCCATCCAGAAGGGCCTCGACCCCACGCTCGTGCTCGACGATTCCGTCGTCGAGATCCCGCAGGGCGCCACGGTCGCCAAGTTCGCCGAGCTGCTCGGCGTGCAGCCCAACGACGTCATCAAGCGCCTGTTCATGCTCGGCCAGGTGCTCACGCTCACCCAGTCCATGTCCGACGACCTGATCGACCTCATCGCCGACGACATGGGCCGTAAGGTGCGCGTCGTGTCGCCCGAGGAAGAGTACGCGGTCGTCTACCACGACTCCGAGGAAGATCTGAAGCCGCGTCCGCCGGTGGTCACCGTCATGGGTCACGTCGACCACGGCAAGACATCGCTGCTCGACGCGATCCGCCACACCGGCGTCGCCGAGGGCGAAGCGGGCGGCATCACCCAGCACATCGGCGCGTCCGTCGTCAACATCGACGGCCGTCAGATCACCTTCATCGACACCCCGGGCCATGAGGCGTTCACCGCGATGCGTGCCCGCGGCGCACAGGTGACCGACGTCATCGTGCTCGTCGTCGCCGCAGACGACGGCGTCATGCCGCAGACCATCGAGGCCATCAACCACGCGAAGGCCGCCGACGTGCCGATCGTCGTCGCCGTGAACAAGATCGACAAGCCCGGCGCCAACCCCGACCGCGTTCGCCAGGAGCTCGTCGAGCACGGCGTCATCCCCGAGGAGTGGGGCGGCAAGAACATGTTCGTTGAGGTTTCGGCCAAGAAGAAGCTGCACATCGACGATCTGCTCGAAACCATCCTGCTTCAGGCCGACGTGCTCGAGCTCAAGGCCAACCCTGACGCCGACGCGTCCGGCTTCGTCATCGAGGCGAACCTCGACAAGGGCCGCGGCCCTGTCGCGACCGTGCTCATCCAGCGCGGCACGCTCCATCCCGGCGACACCGTCGTCGCGGGCACGTCCTACGGCCGCGTTCGCGCGCTCATCAACCCGCGCGGCGAACATGTCGACTCCGCACGTCCCGCCGACCCGGTCGAGATCCTGGGCCTGAGCAGCGTTCCCACGGCGGGCGACGAGTTCCGCGTGTTCGAAGACGAGCGCGACGCCCGCAAGCTCGCCGAGGAGCGCGCGCTGCGCGCACGCCTCGCCGAACAGGAAACCAAGTCCCATATGAGCCTCGACGACCTGTTCAACCGCATCGAGAAGGGCAAGCAGACCGACCTCAACCTCATCGTCAAGGCGGACGTCCAGGGCTCCATCGAGGCTCTGCGCGACGCCTTCGAGAAGATGGACCAGTCCGAGGTGCGCATCAACATCGTGCACTCGGCCGTCGGCGGCATCACCGAGACCGACGTCACGCTCGCAGCGGCCTCCGACGCCATCATCATCGGCTTCAACGTGCGCCCGACCGGCAAGTCGAAGCAGCAGGCTGAGAAGGAAAAGGTCGACATCCGCCTGTACCGCGTCATCTACCAGGCGATCGAGGACATCAACGCCGCGCGCGTCGGCCTCCTGTCGCCCGACATCGTCGAGGAGGACACCGGCGTCGCCGAGATCCGCGAGACGTTCAAGGTGCCCAAGGTCGGTACGATCGCCGGCTGCTACATCACCGAGGGCGAAATCCACCGCGAGGACAAGGTACGCATCGTCCGCGACGGCACCGTCATCTTCGAGGGCGAGATCGCAAGCCTCCGTCGCTTCAAGGACGACGTGAAGTCCGTGAAGCAGGGTTACGAATGCGGCATCGGCATCAAGGGTTACCAGGACCTCAAGGTGGGCGACACCATCGAAGGCTACGTGACCAAGGAAGTCGAACGTACGGAATAGCCTGGCAGTACCGATTCGTTCGCGGAGACCTTCTGCAACGTCCAGTCGCTCGGCAGTCCTGCTCGCGCGAACAGCCCTGTGGGCTGTTCGGCTCGTGCGGAACTCGCTTTGCGGACGCCGCGGAAGGCCTCCGCTTCTTTTATAATCACCAGTGTCTCGCCGGATGTTCGGCGGGACGTACCTCTCCTAATAAGATCCAAGGAGGAACCCATGAAGCAGAACTCATCGAGCCGCAAGGTGAACGAGCAGGCCCGCGAGGTCATCGCGAGCATCCTGCTCTTCGAGATTTCCGACCCCGAACTCAACCTCGTCACCATCACCGGGTGCGAGGTTTCCTTCGACCGCAGCATGTGCAACGTTTACTATTCCGCCGACAAGGACCGCTACGAGCAGGTCGCTGCGGCGTTCACGCG
>CAKTSW010000115.1 GCA_934613165.1 uncultured Ellagibacter sp. | reverse complement strand
CAGCGATCGCAGCGAGCACGTCGGCTTCGGTATGGGTTTGTGACATAGTGGGATGGTCTCCTTAACCACGCAGGCTCCGCATGCCTTTAATAAGTGCGCCCCGCCAAGAGGGGCACAAGGGCATGCGCGCCCGAAACGTCTGAGCTACTTGCGAACCTTCACGCCCTGCACGTGAACCTCGACGCCGTCGAGCGGCACGCGCGCGTATTCCTTGAGCGCGAACGTGACCTGGTCGACGAGGTTCTGGGAAACGGCGCTGATGTTGGTGCCGTATTCGATGACGACGTAGAGCTCCACATGAACCCCCGCCTCGGTGCTCGTCACCACGATGCCGCGGCGCAGACGCGACGCGGGGAGGATCTTGGCGATGCCGTCTGCGGCAGAGGGGGCCGCCATTCCGACGACGCCGTAGCATTGAAGAGCCGCGTATCCGACCATGTCGGCCAAAACATCGTTTGCAACATGCAGATTGCCGGGAATCGTTGTGCTCATGGTGCTCCTTTCGCAACGCGCGTTGAAATCCCTTATCAACGCGTAATCGTCCAACTAGGCAGTATAACGCAAGGGCACGGGCGCAAAAAGCGAGCCGCATAAGGAAGAGCGAGTTTGCACACGAAAAGTCCTTGAAGTATATCGCTTGTTTGTGATACAATAGTTAGGCTTTTTTGTCATCAGCGGTTTGAAAACCGGCACGTACATGGAGTTGATAATTATGTCGAAGATTTGCGAAGTTTGCGGCAAGGCCCCGTCTTTCGGTCGTAGCGTCAGTCACTCTCATCGAGTGACCAACCGCATGTTCCGCCCGAACATCCAGAAGATCACCATCCGCGACGAGAAGGGCCGCGTCCGCAAGGCCAACGTCTGCACCGCCTGCATGAAGGCTGGCAAGGTCGAACGCGCATAAGCCGCATCGCCTGAAAACTTCCCTGCCTAACGGCAGAAGCAAGAAAGCCCGCATTTTCGCGGGCTTTCTTATTGTCGGGAAACGTTAGGACTGCAAACAGAACGAGGGCGAGACGCACGATGCGCCTCGCCCTCCTCTACTGCGTATTGCGTCTAACCGACAGCTTACTTCACGATCTCGGCGCAGTAGCGCATCATGAGCGTAGCCATCTGAGCACGGTCGGTATCACCCTGAGGGTCGAGCAGCTTCGAGCCATCAGGCTGGTCCTCGCCCGCAACCATGCCGGAGCCGACGCCCCACTTCACGCCTTCGACAGCCCAGTCGGAAACGTCCGCGGCGTCGGGATAGGCGGAGAAGTCGGCAGCTGCGCCAGCAGAAACGTCGCTGCCCTTGTACTTCGCGTAGCGCCAAAGGATCGTGGCCATCTGCTCGCGCGTGACCGGGTCGTTCGGGCCGTACGTGCTGCCGTCGCCGTAGCCGGTAACGACGCCCGCAGACTCAGCCCAACGGATAGCCTCCGTGTACCAGACGCCAGACTCAACGTCGCCGAACGTCATATCGTAGTCGACTTCAGGGCTCCCCTCGAGACGCCAAAGGATAGTCGCCACCATGCCGCGCGAGGTTTCGTCGGAAGGTGCCCATGTCGTCTCGTTGTAGCCGGTCATGAGCCCGTTTGCGATGCAGAAGTGCACACCGTCGTGATACCAACCAGTCGGAGTCGCGTCGCCGTAGGACCAAATCGGGCAGGTAGCGTCTTTCGCGCAGGACAGGTATCCGCGATCCCAACGAGCCGACTGGAACGACGCAGAGACGGTCACCTTGCCCGCCGGCATAGCGAACGAGTACTTACCGTCGCCCTTCGACGTAACGGGAATCGAGTTGCCGTCCTTGTCGACCACGGTGAGCGAACCGAGTTCGAAGCCCTCATCGGGGGTCACCGAAATCGTGACGATCGCTCCCGCGGGAGCGGAAGAACGGTTAGCATCCACGCTGCCACCTTGAGGGTTCTTGTCCGCAATAGTCACCGGATAGTAAGTCGGCGAAGGGACCTCGCGCCATTGCGCCACGAGGGTCACGCTTTCAGTCGGAGCATACTCGGCACCCGCGGGGTAGGTGTTCTGGCCGTCGCTCCACCCAAGAAATTCGAAGCCCGCCTTGGTTGGCGCAGCTTTGAGAGTGACTTTACCGTCGGAATTCACCGCATCGGGCGTGCCGTAGTCCACGCCTTCGGCACCCGTGCCGCCGTTCAGGTCGTAGGAAACAGACGCGACTTGCGGAGTGCTCGCGATATTCGCAGCCCAGTTACCGAGGGTGAAACCTTCGGGGAGCGTCTCCTCCACCTTCACAGTATCGCCGTCGAGAATTTGCAACTTGGCAGGATCATCTGCCGTGTATTGCCATTTAAGGGTCGAATTACTGGACGAAACAGCTGTCGGAGTACCGGTCGTCGGGAAGTCGGCACCGGAGGTGCTCGTGTACCAAACGAGGTTGTCGCCGGTTGCATCATCAGCCAGCGTACCGTCGGCGTTTTGCCCCCAGAAAGCACCCTGCGTTGTGTCTTGATTGAAGGCCCAGACTGTAGCAGTTGGAGAGACGGATACATCTCCTGTGGTTTTACCGCTAGGATCAGATCCGGACCCTAAAGCCTGCGCGTTTATGCCAGCATACGCTCTAACTTTCGCCTCTCCCTCAATAGCAATAGAGCTGTCGCACGTGTATCTCCCACCACCTATGGCCGCTCCGCCTTGGGCGTTGTTGGTTCTAGATCCCCCAAAAGCAGTTACGTCGGCCTGATTCGAAATGCGGATTATTCCACCCGCCCCCGAAGAACCGCCGCCAATACCCGCCGCTGTATTTTTACCCTCGGCAAACACCTTTCCACCAGTGATTTGGATAGACTCCGCGCACCCGTTGTCACCGCCACCGATACCAGCTCCACCGAAAGATGTATTCAGCTGATTACCTTGATTGTCTCGCTTGAATCCGCCAGCCGCATTCACTTCACCGCCTGATATCGAGATATAAATACCGCCATCAACATTCTCGCCACCACCAATACCGGCACCGGTACCGCCAACTCCTCCGGTAGCTATAACTTTGCCACCGGAAATCGTAATCTCCAGACGACTACTTTGCGTGCTAAAGCTTCCGCCCATACCACCAGTGCCGATGCCGGCACCTCCGGTATTGTTTACGCCGATAGGAATTTCGCCACCGTTCGCAACAACTTCGCCGCCCTCGATGGTGACGGAACCACGCATCGCGATATCGTCACCGCTTATTCCTCCAGTGCCGATACCAGCGCCAGCACCCGTATTGTAGGTGTCGATATCGTCGTAAGCTCCACCCTTTGCATTGACGGTTCCACTCTTTACTAGCACAGAACCGAACGACGCCCCCGCATCATCGTCACCAGATTTGCTCCAACACTCACCGTCGCCGCCAATGCCGGCGCCTCCACCAAACATGAGTTCTCCCCATTCGTAGTAGGCGTCACCTCCTTGAGCGTTCAGCGAGCCTTCGCCTTTAATCGTCAGGCTTGCGCCTTCGGCCACGTGGATTCCGGCATAGCCCAGACTACCGCGAACGCTGTTCTGCCCAACAAGAACGATCGTCGTGTTGCCGCTTTGAATATCGATTGCCGGAGCATCGGAATCCGTCTTCGACGTGGGACGTTCGATCGTCGCGCCGCTAAGCGTAAGCGTCGCATCGCCCGTCACCGCGACATGCTCGGCGTCCTTTGCAGTACCCGAGATGGTGTATGTGCCGCTTGCGAACGTCCATACATCGCTACTCGAAGGCGCGCCCTCTCCTTCCACGGCAAGGCCGCTGCCGCCTGTGGTCGGATTCGCCTCCTCCGCGAACGATAGCGTCGGCGCAAGGCCGACCGCCAGGCAGAGCGCCAAAAGGCACCTGGACAGTTTCTTCAGCATTCCCTTTGCTCCTTTCATGGTGCGTTTCTCGTACGTTTGAATCGGGGCACCGTGACCGATCGAGGACGTCGGTTAGTCGCCGGCTGGCGAGCACGAAGATCTGATCGAGCTTGTGATTCGATAGGTATTCCCTATCTGACCTCCTGTTTCGCTATAGTTATAAGCGAGTTCCACAAGGCCTTTTTCACGCAGGATCTTCACCGCTCGATCGACCGTTCGCACTGCGCAGCCGACCTCGTGAGCGATAGCCGGCTTCGTCACCGGCACGTTTCCCGCCGCCGCGATAACGCCCAAAATTCGATACTGCAAAGGAGTCAGGCGCGTTATGCCGCCTTGGCTTTCCTCAACGCCCTTTTTCGCAGATCGCACACGATCGCCTCTTCGTACTCGAACAGCGGAGACTCACCGCCTTACAGCAGAAACGCCCCGCATCCCAAAGCTGTAAAAAGACACACCTTTTCAAAGACGCGTTATGAATGGGGGAAACGCGTCTCGCGCAGATAGCTTGATGTCTATTTCTGGATTTTCGTAGCGAAATCGGTGCTACAATCATTAAGTTAGTTGGCTGTAGAAAGGTGTACCTTTTCAAAGACGCGGAAGGAAGCAAAACACCTGGTTAGACGCAGTTTCGTCAATCGTCGCCGATAGATTCCCGCATCCATTTATCGAAAGTCGATGCGCATACCCCAAGTTTTTTCGCGGCCTGACCGCGCGTCACAAGGCCTTCTTGATACGCCTTACTTACTGCAGGAAACGCCTTCGGTTTGGCCTTTCTCGGGCGCCCGAAGCGCACGCCCCTCGCCTTCGCCGACGCGATTCCCTCCGCCTGTCGCTGCCGTATGTTGTCGCGCTCGACCTGAGCAACATAAGACAACAGCTGCAACACTATGTCGGAGATGAGCGCATTCGTCACGCTGCCGCTTCTTTCGCGCGTATCGAGAAGCGGCATGTCGAGAACGACGATCGCCGCGCCGCACTCTTTCGTGACCAGTCGCCATTCCTCGAGAATTTCCTCGTAGTTGCGCCCCAACCGGTCGATGCTTTTCACCACGACGACGTCGTCCTTTTCCAAAGTGGACACTAGACGCAGCCAGGCTGGGCGCTCGAAATTCTTCCCGCTCGCCTTGTCCGCGAAAACGTTGCCGCATGGCACACCGAACGCCGCGAACGCATCGAGTTGTCTCGCCAGATTCTGATCGCGAGTGCTCACGCGTGCATATCCATAGACTTCTTTCGTCGCCATATTCGACCCACTTTCTCTCGCATTGCAACTGCGCGAAAAAGAGTACGGAACCGGGCGCGAGCCTCAATGCGTAAAGCACGGGACAAGAAGCGCCCCCCTATCGGAGTCGGGAGCGGAATCGGGGGCGGTATCGGGGCTGATGTCCAAGCCAGAATCGGAACTGGAGCTTGCCTCTAAACCAGACCAATCCAACGAATGGAATAATGCCGGTGATTGACGGCAGGCTGTGACGGATTTGCAAGAGGCATCGCGAAAAAGCCGCCCTTTATGGCAGCTTGTGACAAGTTTGCAAAAGGCGCCGCAAAAAAGCCGCCTTCCGTGGCGGCTTGTGACGGGTTTGCGCAGATTGACAGCCTGGAATGAACGTGAAACACCCCGAGTAAAGATAGTTACACCCCATGACATAATGAAATGGGGTGTAACGCCACTTTAAGAA
>CAKTSW010000114.1 GCA_934613165.1 uncultured Ellagibacter sp. | reverse complement strand
TGCTTCTGCCCTCCCGAAAGGCGGGCGCCGCGCTCGCCCACCACCGTGTCGAAGCCCTCGGGCAGGCTCATCGCGAAATCGTAGATGCTCGCGAGCTTGGCCGCGCGCTCGATTTCCGCGTCGGTGGCGGCGGGGCATCCGTAGGCGATGTTGTCGCGGATGGTGCCGTCGAACAGGTAGACGTCCTGCTGCACGACGCCGATCGCGGCGCGCAGCGATTCGGCCGTGACGTCTCGCACGTCGGCCCCGTCGACCTCGACCGCGCCCGAACCCACGTCGTAGAAGCGGGAAAGCAGCGCGCAGGTGGTCGACTTGCCCCCGCCCGAAGGCCCGACGAGCGCAAGCGTCTTGCCCGCGGGCACGGTGAGCGTAAGCCCCTTCAGCACGTCATGGGCGCCATCGTAGGAAAAGCGCACGTCGCGGTAGCGCACCTCGCCCGGCCCGGCCGGAAGCGCCTGCGCGCCGGGGGCGTCTTTGACGTCGGGTTCCTCTTCGATCACCTCGATGAAGCGCCTGAAGCCGGCGTAGCCTTTCTGGAAAGTCTCGACGAAGTTCACGAGCTGCTCAACGGGCGAGATGAAGATGCCGATGTAGAGGGCGTACAGCGCAAGGTCGATCGGGTCCAGCGCGCCCGTGGCGACGCACCAGCCGCCGCCCACGACCGTGATGGTGTAAAGCGCACCGGTGTACAGCGAGTTCACGGCATGGAAAGACCCCATGAAACGGTACGAGCGCTTCTTCGTGTCGGTGTAGAGCTGGTTGACCCGTTCGAATTTCGCGACCTCGGACGATTCGTTTCCGAACGATTTCACGACGCGGATGCCGCCGAGCGCATCCTGCACGCGCTCGTTCACCTCGGCCATGCGCTCGCGGTTCTCCTTGAAGATGGTGCGGCGGATGTAGTTGCGCCACACGGCGTAGACCGCCATGAGCGCCGTCACCGCGAGCATGGCCAGCGTAAGCGGCACGTTCACCATGAAAAGGAGCGCGAAGGAACCCGCTATCTTGAGCACGCAGATGAAGAGGTTCTCCGGCCCGTGATGCGCGAGCTCGGAGATGTCGAACAGGTCGGTGAGAAGCTTGCTTTGCATGACGCCCGTGTTGTTGCGGTCGTAATAGGAAAAGCTCAGGGCCTGGAACTTCGCAAACAGATCGCGGCGCATGTCCTGTTCCATGTAGGCGCCCATGATGTGGCCCCAGCTCGTGATGAAGTACTGGCACGCGGTGCGAACCAGGTAAAGCGCCACGAAAAGCGCGAGAATCCACCCGAGGGCGGAAAGGACCTCGGGCGCCGGGCGCAGGAAGAAATCGCGCGTGAAGAAGTTGAGGAACTGGGGGAAGGCCAAATCGATGATCGCGAGCACGGTCGCGCAGACGAGGTCGAAGACGAAAAGCCCCAGATAGGGTTTGTAGTAGCTCGCGAAGCGAGAGAAAACGGTCCGCGCCTTCACGCGCGAACCGTTTTCCTTGGTGGGTGCATCATTATTTTCCATGAAGGCAGTATAGCGCAACCCGGGTGCGAGTCGGGCGGCGGCGTGCGCGCAAACGCGCGAGAATAACCCGCCGTCGGCTGCGCCGCAGCGACCGGGGATCCAGCCCCTTTGAGCCCGCGCGGCGCCTGCGTTCAAGGCCCCTACATGTACGAGGGCACGAGCTTCACCTCGGGCAGCGGGGTGCGCGGGTGCTTTTCGCGGTCGATGCCCGACAAGGTGTCGGCGAAGTCGATGAAGCGGTCCATGTTGCGCGAGGTCTTGAACCACTCGTCGCCGTGTTCGGCACCCTCCACAAGCTCGAGGACGGCGCGCTTGCCGACAAGCGCGTCTTTCATGAGGTCGTACTGATCGTGCGGGTCGGCCGAACGGTACGCGACGCACTCGCCGTCGTTCAGGCCCTGAAGCGTCTCGTAGAGCGCGACGGACTGCTCGAAGGGCACGACCACGTCCCCCGTGCCGTGCTGGATGAGCATCGGCGGCACGTTCTCGGGGCGGCGGCGGATCGCCTTCACGGGGCTCGCCATCTCGCAGCGCTCCTCGGGCTCGGCCACGATGCAGAAGCCCATGAGCTGGTCAGGGGGCGAAAACGGGTTGTCGCCGTCGTCGCGGTGCCCCGTCTGGTGCTCGCAGACGTAGAGGTCGGACACGCCGTACATGGAAAAGCAGCCCTGCACCGTCGAATCGCCGCAGTCGCCGAGCAGGCAATCCTCGAAGTCGTTGTCGTCGTTGGTGGCGGCGACCGTCTGGGCGATGTGCCCGCCGGAAGAATTGCCGCACACGATGAAGCATTCGGGGTCGAGGTGGTATTCCTCGGCGTGGTTGCGCAGGTAGCGGATGGCCGCCTTCACGTCGTTCACCTGGGCGGGCCACTTCGCCTGCGAGCTTAAACGGTAGCCCACCGACGCCACGGCGTAGCCCTGCGAGGCCGCCTGGAACAGCGCGGCGATGTTGTCGGCGCGCTTGAAGCGGAACTTCCAGGCGCCGCCGTGCACCGCGACCACCACGGGGAAAGGGCCCTCCCCTTCGGCGGGAAGCACGAGGTCGAGCTTCTCGCGCTCGTGCGCGTCGGCGTAGGGAACGTCGAGGTAGGCGCGCTTGAACTGGCTCATGTCGACGGCCTTGAACGGCGCGTCTTGCGTTTCTTCTGCCATGATATGGTTCTCCTTCTCCAATCCAAACGGGTCTTACGCGGCATCGGTCGCAGCGTCGGCGGCGTTGCCTTTGCCCTTGCCCTTCTTCAGGACGATTCCCACGATGCCGACGATGCCGCACACGATGCAGAGGATGGCGCCCATCCACATGTCGGCCGAATACTGGGCGGCGCTCGGCGCGAACTGGTACAGACCGAGGCTCGGCGCGAGTGCGAGCGACGCGGCGGTGTAGTACGAGGAGATGAACACGGCGATCTTCACGCCGGTCTGGCAGAAGGCGCCGATCTTACCCTTCACGGAGTCGGGCGCGCCGTCGGCGGCCGATGCCATGGAGTTGATCATGAGCTGCAGGCCGAAGAAGCTGAACAGGCACATCGAGAGGGCGATGCCGACGAAGGTGTGCATGTTGACGATGATGAGGAACGCCGCCGCCATGCCGAACAGGCAGAGCACGCGCCCGCCCAGGCGCTTCGTCACGCCGAAGATGGGGCCGAAGAACGCGCTTACCACCATGCCGAAGATCATGGAGATCGAGGACAGGGTGCCGGTGGTCGCGGCGTCGCCGATGCCGAGCTCGCTCACGAGCGAGGAGAGGCTCACCGTCATGCCCTGGAACACGAGCGTGAAGAAGAAGACGAGGAAGATGCACACCCAGGAAGAAAGCGGGATGCGGTCTTTCTTGGCGGGTGCGGCCGCCTTGTCGGCGTCGGCCTTCTTTTCAGGCGCGGACATCTCGGGTTCCTTCATGAACAGGAGCACAAGCACGAACGCCACGGTGACGATGAGGTAGGCCAGAAACACCATGTGCCAGCCCATCGTCGCCAGAATGCCGCCGACCTGCATGAACACGATGTTGCCGAGCGAACCGGCGACCTGGGTGAATCCCATGTAGCGGCCCAGCTCCTTGCCGGAGAAGAACATATACATGAGGCTCACTTCAACGCCCAGGCACGACGCCTGGCCGATGCCGAAGAAGAAGCGGCACACGAGGATCGCGTAGAGGTTGTCGATGAAGAACGGGGCTATGCCCATGACGACCATGAGCGCCGTCGCCGAAAGCAGGATGGTGCGGAAGCGCACCTTGGTTCCGGCAATAAGGCCGATGAGGATGGTCACCGGGATGCCGACGAGCGACGGCAGGGTGTAGATGTACATGACCGTGGTGCGGTCGAAGTCGGGGAACGCGTTGTAGAGCGTCTGCAGCGCCGGCGACACGGTCATCGTCGAGCACACGACGAAGTACAGCGAAAGGATCGCTATGAGGATCTTCGTCTTGTCCCCTTTTGACAGATTGGCGATTTGCTCTTTGCTCAGAGCCTTCGATGAGGATGCCATATTGCCCTCCTTGGATTCCGCGGTCGCAACCGCGTAGGGGCGGGCCGATCGATGCGACGCATCTCGCTTCCCCTTGCCTGTTGCCCGCCGCGAGACAGCGCGAATTATTTCGCAACAGGGAAAGCGAAATCCAATAGATAAGGGCGTGGTAAGATAAAGAAGTTTTATATCAGCAGCTCAGAGCAGCGAACATTCGCTTTCGGCCCTTGTTTTGGAAGAAGGGGCACCCATGGATTTCGACCATCTTCGCTATTTTCAGACGCTCGCCGCGTGCGGCAACTACACCGCGGCGGCGAAGCGGCTGTTCATCAGCCAGCCGGCGCTCTCCTACGCGATGGCCCAGCTTGAGAAGCGCACCGAGCTCAAATTGTTCGAGCGGACTTCCCGCGGCGTTGTGCTCACGCCCGCGGGAGAGGAATACCTGGCCCACGTAGACCGCGCGCTCGAGGAGCTCGAGATAGGCAAGGCGCGGGCGCGGGTCATCATGGGTGGCGCGCAGATCATCCGCATCTCGCTCGACCGGCTGACGGGCGCGATCTTCCTGCCGAGCGCGATCATGCGCTTCAAGCGCGAAAACGAAGGCGAGGACTTCGAGTTCTCCCTACGCCCCGGGGTAACGAGCGAAATCATCTCCGACTTGGAGGACGGGAAGTCGGGAATCGGCCTCTGCTCGCAGACGGAGCATCCCGCGATCGAGTCGTTTCCCGTGGCGAGGCAACGGCTCGTGGTCATCGTTCCCGCCGACCACGAGCTTGCGGGCAAGGAGCGCGTCAACCTCATCGAGGTCGCGCGCTACGCGCAAGTGGGCTTCTCCCCCACCACGGGCCTGCGCCGCGTGGTCGACGATATGTTCGCGTCGGCGGGCGTGGTGCCGCACTACCTGTCGGAGGAACGCGAGGACTACACCGTCGCGGGCATGGTCGCCGCCGGGTTCGGCATCGCCGTCGTGCCGCGGCTCGCAATCTTCGAGCAGCTCGACATCCGCTGTTTGGAAATCGACAACGAGAACAACGGCCGCACCTACTGCCTTGCCTATCCGAAGGAAGGAAAGCTCACCCAGGCGGAAGTGCGCTTCATCGACTTCGCGCGGCGCAAGACCGAAGCCCACGGCCTTGCGAGCATCGAGCGCGGGTAGCACGTCGGCTTCGATTCATGCGAAAAACCGAAGCGCCCCGGTAAATGAACGAGCCCGCTTGCCGTGGCAAGCGGGCTCGTAGAAGCTCATGAAAAGGTTAGATTATTCGTCGCTCTGTTCGAACGAGAAGTTCGCGAGCGCGGCGAATGGGTTCTTCGCAAGCTCGAACTCGTCGGGGCCTTCCGTCTTCGACGCCTCGCAACCGCACGGGCCCTCGTTCAAGTTGGCGCCGCAGTGCGGGCAGAGGCCCTTGCAGTCGTCGCTGCACAGGGGAACGAGCGGCAAATCGAACGCGACCGCGCCCACGAGAAGCGATTCGACGTCGAGCACGTGATTGGCGGGAAGCCGCTCGAACTCGTCTTCGTCGGCGCCTTCGGGAAGCTCGGCGTTCTCGGTGAGGAAGTACTCCTCGATGAC
>CAKTSW010000113.1 GCA_934613165.1 uncultured Ellagibacter sp. | reverse complement strand
ACCGTGTGGAACATCGACTTCACGCCGCTTTCGCAAGTGGAGGATTCCCAGCTCAAGGCCATCGACAGCCCCGAAGACATGCCCGACGACATCGACGCCCAGGGCTCGGCCTACATCGAGAAGGGCACCGTGTACCAAGACCCCAAGACCGGCAAGTACTACATGGTCACCGAAGACAAGGACGCCATGGACGCAGATCTCGCCGACTCCGCGTCGACGGATGCGTCTTCGGACTCGACCTCGTCGGCCGCAGGCTCTTCGAGCTCGTCTTCGGATTCCGACACGAAATCCCGCGCAGCCGCACCCTCGGGCGCGAAAAGCTCGGGGTCGAGCTCAGGATCGTCGTCTGCCCCCGATCGAAGCGCCGGGGCCGACTAACCGGATCGACGCTGGGGCGAATTCGGGACACTGCCGAACCTTCCGGATTCGCCCGCATTTAATAATCCTCTAGTCAGATGCATTCGTAATGAGGATAGATATGCTTTATACTATCCCTTAACCTGAATATTCGGGTTAAGGGATATATAGAGAAGGAAAAGGAAAGAGAAGGAGAAAAGGAGGTTCCCATGCTATCGAACGCAAAGAAGACCTGGCACATCGCGCTTGCTTTCGTCCTTGCGACGGCGCTTTCGCTGCCGAGCCTTGCATTCGGTCTCGATGGAAAGGGAGACACATCCACTGCCGCCGACGGCACCATGAGCGTGTACGTCGAGGACGAGGCGGGCAACACCGCGCTCATGAAGTCCTACACGGCAGACGAGTTCGCGGCGCTTGCCACGGAAGTCGACGCGGGCTACCAGTACGGCAAAGCGGGCACCGTCAGCCTGATCGCCATGAAGAAGGGCGTCGTGCTCGACGACCTTATCGCCGATGCAGGCGCCGGCGCGTACTGGACCAAGGGCGCGAAGGTGCAGTTCACCTGCACCGACGGCGTGTACAAGAAGAACGTGCCCACCTACGAGCAGCTGCACCAGACGGGCTACTTCTACCCCGAGCGTTCCAACACCGATGCGACGAACATCGAAGGCGCCATCGAGGTGCCCGTCGCCATCGGCCTTCCCGGCTGGTACACGAGCGTTGCGACCACGGGCGAGCTTTCGAGCGACGCCCTTGCGACCGCGCTCACCAAACTCGACGGCACCGTGAACGCCGACAACAAGGCCGGCGACTCCACCAAACTCGGCATCGGCATCGCCGAAGACCTCGCCAACCCCGACACCGTCATCGACGCGGGCTGGCGCCTTACCGGCAGCATCGTCTCCATCACCGTGAAGGCCCCCGCAGGCGTCACCGTGAAGAGCATTTCCGACTGCGCCGTCTCCGGTACCGACACCCAGTACTACACGGGTAAGGAAATCACCCCCGTCAAGGTGACCGACAAGGACGGCAACGCGCTTTCCGAGGGCGTCGACTACGCCGTGGCCTACACGAACAACGTGAACCCGGGCGAGGCAACCTTCACCGTGACCGGCATGGGCGCCTACGTCGGCACGTGCACGGGCATCTTTAAGATCACCGACAAAGTCCTGAACGTGCAGCTCAACGGCAAGACCGTGAAGTCCTACACCGCCGCTGACCTGTCGAAGATCCTGAAGGACGACATCCAGTACTATCAGCAGTCCAACCACGGCAAGATCGTCGCCTATGCCGCGACCGATTACATCTCGTTTGCCGACCTGTTCAAGGATGCGGGCATTGCCGCGAACTGGACAGAGGGCTCCAACATCCAGTTCGTATGCACCGACGGCGTGTACAAGAAGAACCAGCCCACGTTCGCCGACATCGCCGCGCAGAGCTACACCTACCCCAACCAGAGCGCGTCGGACCCGAACAACACCGAAGGCGCCTACGAAGTCCCGGCGATTCTCGCCTTCCAGTACGGCCAGGCCAATGCCGGTGAAGGGCTCGTCTCCGACGCGTTCGTCGCCGCGGCGAACAACATGACGTCCGAAACCCTGGGCAAGGTGTTCCGCGGATGGGCCGCTGAAAACGGCGAGATCAGCGCGCCCGGTTGGCGCCTCGCCACCGGCGTCATCAACGTGAACCTGCAGACGACGCATGCTTCCAAGATCTTCAGCGACGTCGTGGCTAGTGAATGGTACGAGGACGCCGTCACCTTCTGCAACTTCAACGGGCTCATGACCGGCTACAGCGGCACCGACCTCTTCGGCACGGGCAAGACGCTCACGCGCGGCGAGTTCGCGACCATCCTCTACCGCATCGCCGAGCCTGAGGCTTCCAAGGCCGACTACACCACGGTCAAGGGAACGACCACCGTCGCCGGCGTCGAGGACGGGCAGTTCTACACCCCCGCAGCCAACTGGGCGGTGGCGAACGGCGTCATCTCCGGCGTCGACACCGAATCGGGCAAGGAATTCCAGCCCTACACCCCGGTGAGCCGCGAGATGATGTGCACTATCCTCGCCCGCTACATGAAGGCTTCTGAAGGCCAGTCCACCGCGAAGCTCGACAGCCTTCCCGACGCTGCAGGCGTGTCCACCTGGGCCACGAACAGCGTCGCCTGGGCGCTCAACAACGAGGTTATCCACGGCGTGGACATCAACGGCGTGAACTACGTGCAGGCGGCAACCCCCGTCACACGCGAGATGGCCGCTCAGGTCATCGCCAACCTGTCGTACAACGACATGATCTAAGCACTCCGAGCAAAGCAGGAGAGAAGAAAAACGACCCGGCTCATCGCGAGTCGGGCCGTTTTCATGCATGAGAACACCATTTGCGCATTGCTTCGAAGAGAAATCCTTCCCAGCAGGGACAAAAATCGACCTTTACGCTTCCCGTTCGTCGAAGTCGCCCACGAGGGCACGCGCGAAGTCATGAGCGTCGAAGTCCTTCAAATCGTCCATCCCCTCGCCCACGCCGATCTTCAGCACCGGAAGCTCCAGCTCGTGGCTCACCGCAAGGGCGATGCCGCCCTTGGCCGTGCCGTCGAGCTTCGTGACGATGATGCCGGCGAGGGAAAGCGCCTTGTTGAACTCGCGTGCCTGCTGAAGGCCGTTCTGACCGGTCGTCGCATCGATGACGAGCACCGTGTACACCGGCAGCTTCGAGCGCTTGCGCACCACGTTCACGACCTTTTCGAGCTCACGCATGAGGTCGGCCGAGGTGTGCAGGCGCCCCGCCGTGTCGATGAGCACCAAGTCCGCCCCCGTTTCCTCCGCGCGCTCGATCGTGGCGTAGCACACGCTCGCCGGGTCGCTGCCGCGCTCGCGCTCGACCACTTCCACCTCGGCGCGGCGCGCCCATACCTCGAGCTGCTCGATCGCGGCGGCGCGGAAGGTGTCGGCGCTGCCCAAGATGACGTTGCGGCCCGCATCGGACGCTTCCTTGGCGAGCTTGCCCACCGTGGTCGTCTTGCCCGTGCCGTTGATGCCCACGAACAAAACGAGCGCAGGCTCGCCGCCGAAGACGTCCTCCCCTCCTTCGGTGAACGTGCTCGCGATCTGGTCGTTCAGCATATCGAGCACCGCGTAGGCGTCGGGAAGCGCCTTGCGCGTCGCCTGATCGCGGAGGTTCTCGACGATGTCGCTCGCGGCAGGGGCGCCGATGTCGCTCAGGATAAGCGTCTCTTCGAGCCCGTCCCAGAACTCGTCGTCCAAATCGGGGCCGCGGTCGAGCAGGACGTTCATCTGCTCCTTGAACTTGTCGCGCGAGCGCGCGAGGCCTTCGCTGATGCGATTGAAAAAGCCCATGAGGGTATCCTTCCACTATGCGAAAAGGGCATGTCGGCCCGTGAAAACAACCACATCACAGCATAACAAAGAAACGCCCCCGCATCGTTGGATGCGAAGGCGTTTCCAGGTTAAACGGCGAAAAGCGCCGTTTCAATCGAGCTAGTTGGAGCCGTTCACCGTCGGGTCGTAAAGGTGGCACGCGCACTTGTGGTTCGGCTTCACGTCGATGAGCTCGGGCACCGAGTTGCTGCACACGCCGAGGCGCTTGAAGCAGCGCCCTGCGAAGCGGCATCCCGGAGGCGGGTCGATCGGAGAGGGCACGTCGCCTTCCAAGATGATGCGCTCGCGCTTCTTCTTCGGGTCGACCGACGGAATCGCGGAAAGGAGCGCCTGCGTGTAGGGCGACAGCGGGTCGGCGTACAGCGACTTCTTCGGGGCGATTTCCATCATCTTGCCCAAGTACATGACGCCGACGCGGTCGGACACGTGCTTCACGACGTTCAAGCCGTGGGCAATGAACAGGTAGGTGAGCCCGAACTGGTCCTTCAGGTCGTCGAGCAGGTTCAAGACCTGCGCCTGGATGGACACGTCGAGCGCGGACACCGGCTCGTCGCACACGATGAGCTTGGGGTTCACCGCAAGCGCGCGGGCGATGCCGACGCGCTGGCGCTGGCCGCCCGAGAACTCGTGCGGGTAGCGGTTGCGCATGTAGTTCGCAAGGCCGACGCACTCGAGCAGCTCGTTCACGCGGTCCTCGACCTTGTCCTTCGGGACGATGTTGTTCGTGATCATCGGCTCGGCGATGATGTCGCCGATGCGCATACGCGGGTTGAGCGAGGCGTAAGGGTCCTGGAAGATGAGCTGGATGTCCTTGCAGTAGTTCTTGCGCTCGGAATCCTTCATCGCCGTGAGGTCCTTGCCCTCGAAGATGATCTTGCCGCTCGTGGGCTTGAGCAGGTTCACGAGCATCTTGCCGACGGTCGTCTTGCCGCAGCCGGACTCGCCGACGAGGCCGAACGCCTCGCCCTTCTTGATCTGGAACGACACGTCGTCGACGGCGTGCACGTACGACGTCGCCTTGCCGAAGAAGTTGGTCTCAGCGGCGAACAGCTTCGTCAGGTGCTGCACGTCGAGCAGCACGTCGCTTCCCGCCGCGTTGTCGGCGGCGGGCTTGGTGGCAGCGTTATCGCTCATCGGCTCTCCCCTCCTCGGCTTCCTGCGTCTCGTCGCCCATGATGAGGGCGGCGGCCGTGCTCACCTCGCGCGCGGCCTCGACGGCGGCGCGGGCCTTTTCCTCGTTCTTCTCGACTTCGGCGGCGTTCTTCGCCTTGCCCGACTCCTCCTCGTAGAGGAAGCAGCGGACCTTGTGGTCGCCCACCTGCACCAGATCCGGCACCTTCTCGCGGCAGATCTGCATGCAGTTGTCGCAGCGGTCGGAGAAGTGGCACCCGGGAGGCATCTCGAGAGGGTTCGGAACCATGCCCTTGATCATGTAGAGACGCTTCGTGTCGTCGTCCTCCAAGCGCGGGATCGACTTCAGAAGGCCGAGCGTGTAGGGGTGCATGGGGTTGTCGAAGAGCGAGCGCACCTCGGCTTCCTCGACGACCTGGCCGCAGTACATGACGACGACGCGGTCGGCCGTTTCGGACACGACGCCCAAGTCGTGCGTGATGAGCAGCACGGCCATGCCGGTGTCGTCGCGCAGACGGCGCAGAAGGTCCAGAATCTGGGCCTGGATCGTCACGTCGAGCGCCGTCGTGGGCTCGTCGGCGATGAGGAGCTTCGGATTGCACGCGAGCGCCATGGCGATCATGACGCGCTGGCGCATGCCGCCCGACATCTGGTGCGGGTAGTCGCGCACGCGGGC
>CAKTSW010000112.1 GCA_934613165.1 uncultured Ellagibacter sp. | reverse complement strand
TCACCGTATGATACCCGCAGCGCCGAGAAGAAGCTAGAACGGCCTTCGACCGTTTCCCGATCAGCGGAAATCGGGCTCGAGTGCGGCCTTGTAGCGCTCGTAAAGCTCGGGCGTGACCTTCTTCATGCTCACCGGCTTGAAACCATCGCGCGCAACAAGGCAATGCTCGCTCATGCCCGTCGCGAACGGCTTGTCCTCATCGACATCCGCTCCGTTCGCGAAAACGCGGTAGCGGAACTGCACGCGCGTCGCCTTGAGCGCCGTAACGGCAAGCTGCACGACGACATCGTCCCCGTAGCGAAGCGATTCGCCGTAGTCGCACTCAACATGGAGAACCGGCGAGATGTAACCTTGCTTCTCGAGCGCGGAATACGGAAACCCCAGCTTGCGGAGGTACTGTTCTCGCGCGTCCTCGAAATAGAGGATGTAGTTCGCGTGGTACACCACCCCCATCATGTCGGTTTCGCCATAACGGATGGAAATGGGAACATTAAGACGCATAGCAGGCAGAACCTCCCGAAAACGGTACAATGGTAGGTCACATGGTAACGCATCGGGCGCGAACGAGGCGCCCGGGAAAGAAATCTACGAACAAATGACCGATTCATCTCGAAAGCAACCGACCGCATCGTACGAACGTTTCACCTTGAAGATGGCGGTGGAGCTTGCAGCGCCCCACACCTGGCCGGCAGCGATCCTGCCCGTCCTCGTGGCAACAAGCTGCGCCGCCGTGACCTACCCCGCCATCTCCGCGACGATGGCATGCATCCTGCTCGTCATATGCATCCTCATGCAGTCGTCGGTGAACACCTTCAACGACTATTACGACTACGTGAAAGGCTCCGACAGCGAAGACGACAACGTCGATCCGACCGACGCCGTCCTCGTGTACAACAACGTGAACCCGAAATCGGCGCTTCGACTGGCCGTCGGCCTGCTCGTGGCGGCGTTCGTCCTCGGCGCGTACGTCATCTACCGGGTAGGTTTGATCCCTCTTTTGCTCGGAATCATCGGCGCCGTGTTCGTCGTGCTGTACTCGGCGGGCAAAACGCCCATCTCCTACTTGCCGATCGGCGAAGCGGTTAGCGGGCTCGTGATGGGCGGGATCATCCCGCTCGCCTGCTACCAGGCGCTCACGGGCACGCTCGATTTCGTCATGCTGCTCTGGGCCGTCCCGACGATCATCGGCGTCGGCCTCATCATGATGACGAACAACACGTGCGACATCGAGAAGGACATCGAGGCCGACCGCCACACGCTCCCCACGCGCCTCGGGCGCCCGCGAGCACGCAAGCTCTACCATGCGTTCGTCTTCGCATGGATGATCGCCATCGTGGTTATCGTCGCCGCGTTCTTCACGAAAGGGGCGATCATCCTCCCCTTCGCGCTTCTGGCATCGTATCCTTTGCTGAAGGCCCTGTTGAAGAACCCGCTCGCTCCCCAGACGCGCATCGGGGCGATGGCTCAGATCTGCGGCGTCAACATCGCGCTCGGGGCATTCTACGCCGCCGGCATCCTCGCGAGCGGAGCCGTGGCGCTCGTTCTGTAGACCATACGGCTCCACAAGGGCGAAGCGTCGGCAGGTAGGAGCCTTTGCCGACGCCGATGTTGACGAACGGTGATTCGATTCAGCGACGAAAAAAAAGCGCTCCTCGCCAGCGCAAATGCGCACGAGGAGCGCCACAAGGTCGCGAATCGGATTTCCTTACTTCGTGACGAGCACGGGAATGGAAGACTCGCGAAGCACGGCGGTGCTCACGCTGCCGAGCATCGCGCGAACCGCGCCCAAACCGCGGCTCCCCATGACAATGAGCCCGCACCCTTCCTTTTCAGCCACCGAGAGAATCGCATCCTGCGGTTTCCCGAACGCGACGCGAAGCTCCGTAGCGTCCTCATGCCCCGAAACCTGATCGCCAAGGCTGCTCTTAAGGTTCCCGAGCGCCTCTTCCTCGTCGCCGATCGTCGAGAGAAGCACGCCCGCAGCGCGGGCGGCAGCGTTGAACGCAGGGTCGCCCGTGCGTTCGGGATCGGTGACCATGAGAACGACGACCGATTCGGCCATACCGTGATCGACGAGCTCGTAAGCGTCGGCAAGGGCGCGCGTCGCCGCCTGCGAGCAATCGTATCCGACGAGAATCTTCGAGTAAGCCATGATGAACCCCGCTTTCAAGATACGCGGGCTCGAAACTCCCCTTTTGCTGAACCCGCTGTGGGATTATTCCCATTTCACTTGAATTCTACCATGCAGCGCATCGAGAGAAAAGCAAGAGAGAAGTTCCTCCGCGGATGCGGGCTCGCAGGTGGGGGCAAGCCCGGTGATGCCGGCGATGTGTCCCAAAATCGCCTCAGGGGTCTTGAAGCGCTCGAGGAGCGTTTCAAGGGACGCGTCGTGGTCGCGCTTCGACAGACGCCTATTCTCTTCGGCGACGAGCAGCGGGATATGGGCGTATTCAGGATGCTCGAACCCGAGCAGGTTCTGCAGGTAGATCTGCTGCGGCGTGGAGCAGAGCAGGTCGACCCCTCGCACGACGCTCGTCACGCCCTGCGCCGCATCGTCGACGACGACGGCGAGCTGGTAGGCAAATGCCTGGTCCGACCTGCGGATAAGGAAGTCGCCGCAGTCGCGTTTCAAGTTCTGGCTATAGCAACCCTGCACCGCATCGTGAAACGCGATCACCTCGTCGTCGACCATGAGGCGCGACGCGGGCTTGCGGCCGGACGCTTCCTTCGCCGCCCGTTCCTCGGCGCTCAAGCGACGGCATGTGCCCGGGTAGACGAGCTTCTCCCCCCGATGCGGAGCCGATGCCGCATGCAGATCGGCGCGCGTGCAATAGCACGGATACACAAGCCCCTTGTCGACAAGCGAGCGAAACGCCTGCGTGTAGGCCTCGTCTCGATCGTGCTGGAAGAACGGACCGCGGTCCCAGGTAAGCCCGAGCATCTCGAAATCGCGCTGCACGGCATCGATGAAGCGCGGCTTCGAGCGTTCGCGGTCCAAGTCCTCGATGCGCAGCACGATTTCGCCGCCCTGCGATTTGGCGACGAGCCACGCGACGAGCGCGGCGTAGATGTTGCCCGCGTGCATCCGACCCGTCGGAGACGGGGCGAAACGCCCGACGACCTTTGATTCCACGTAAACCCTCCCCTACATCGCTCAGCCGACGAAACCCCGCCAAACGACGCGATGCCGGCGAACACATCGCCGGCATCGCCCTAAACTCGCAGGTCATTTGCTACTTGCGCAAATCCTTCACATGCTTCGCCTTGCCGGTCGTGCGCTCGATGCCGCCCGGTTCGACGAGCTTCACCTTCACGCCGACGAGCAGCGTTCCCTTCAGCTTGTCGGCGATGAACGCGCGGAAGCGGTCCATCTCCTCGAAGGAGTCGCTGAACGCCTCGGGCTTGAGTTCCACGTGGACCGTCATGCGGTCGAGGCCTGTTTCGTTGTCGACCACGATGAGGTAATGCGGGGTCACGCCCTCGATTCCCGCGAGCACGTCTTCGACCTGGCTCGGGAACACGTTCGTGCCGCGGATGATGAGCATGTCGTCGCAGCGCGAGCGAACCTTCTGCATGCGCGCATGCGTGCGCCCGCAGCGGCAGCGCTCCGTGACGACGCGCGTCAAGTCGTGCGTGCGGTAGCGCAAAACGGGGATGCCCTCCTTGTCGAGCGGTGTGAGCACGAGCTCGCCCATCTCACCTTCGGGAACAGGCTCCCCCGTCGCCGGATCGACGACTTCCCAGAGGAAGTGGTCCTCGGCGATGTGCTGCATGTCGCGCTCGGCGAGGCATTCGCCCGAAACGCCCGGCCCCATGACCTCGGTGAGGCCGTAGTTGTCGGTGCAGACGATGTGCATGCGGCTCTCGATTTCGGCTTTCAGGCCCGGCGGGCACGGCTCGCCGCCGAACAGCCCCACGCGCAGGGTCGATTTCGACCAGTCGTAGCCCATCTTCTCGCCGACCTCGCAGATATGGAGCGCGTAGGTGGGCGTGGCGATGAGGACGGTGGTGCCGTAATCCTGGATCATCTGGATATGGCGCTCGGTGTTGCCCGAACCCGCGGGGATCATCGTGCAGCCGAGCTTCATGCAGCCGTAGTGCAGGCCGAACCCGCCGGTGAACATGCCGTAGCCGAACGCCATCTGCACGCGATCACCCGGGACGACGCCCGCCATGCTCGCGAGACGCGCGATGCACTCGCTCCATACCTGCATATCGTGCTCGGTGTAGCCGACGACGATCGGCTTGCCGGTGGTACCGGAAGACGCATGCATCTCGACGATCTTGTCGAGCGGTTGGGCGAACAGGCCGTACGGGAAGGTGTCGCGCAGCGCGGTCTTGTCCGTGAAGGGAAGCTTACGCACGTCGTCGAGCGTTTTGATGTCGGCGGGCGACACGCCCATCTCGTCCATCTTCGCGCGGTACCATTCGACGTTCTCGTAGGTGTACTGAACCTGGGCGATGAGCTTTTCGAGCTGGATGGCGCGGATGCGCTCGCGGCTCGAGGTTTCCATCGCGCGGTCGTACATGGGCAGCACGTCGAAATCGCCGGCTTGAGCCGCTTTGAGCGCGGCGCCCTTCACGGACGGGTCGAATGCGGGGGTTTGAGGGGTGTTCACGGTATTCTCCAAGTTCCTACGTTGCGAAAACGCGTTAGGCGACGAGATGCTTCAGGTCGTCTTGTCCGATAAGCTCAACAGGCTCGCTTTCGAGCATCCTCTCGGCGGCAGCGAGGTCGTTCACCGAGAGGACGATATAGGTGCTGATGAGCGAATAGCTGTACGCAACGTTGATATGATGCGCCGCGATGATCCCCATGACACGCGCGAGCTCGCCCGGCGTGTCGGCAAGGCGCAGGCAGAGGACCTCGCTCTTCGTCGCCGCGGCGTTCTGGTCGCGAAGAACCGAAAGGGCCGCGTCCGGGTCGTCGACGATGAAGCGGACGATGCCGTAATCGCCGGTGTCGGAGGCACTGTAGCCGCGCACGTTGATGCCGGCCTCGACGAAGGAATCGAGCACGCGGACAAGGTGCCCCGGCTCGCTTTCGATGAATACGCTGATCTGAGATACGCTCATGAGGAGCTCCTTACTCGTTTTCAGGCGCGAACGAAGCGCCGAGCTTGAACGCACGGCAGTTCACGTCGAGGTACTTCTCGGGCACGCGCGCTTCGATGACGCGCTGCCACACATCGCCTTCGAACCCGAGCGCACGCGAAAGCGCGCCGAGGAGCACGACGTTGGCCGCCTTCGGGGTTCCCGCCGAGCGGGCGAGCTCGGTCGCGGGGATGAGCACGGCGCCCAGATCGGAAAGGCGCCCACGGGCGTTTTCCGGCATGGAGGCGCGCCCCGTGGCGACGGGGAGCGGCTTTATGGCCTCGTCGTTCACGAAGAGGCTGCCGCCCTCCTTCAGATACGGCAGGTTTCGGAGCGTCTCGGTCGTCTCGAAGGAGACGACGCAGTCGGCGCAGCCGAGGTCGGCGACCATGGATCGCACGTCGTCGCCGAAGCGGACGACCGTCGTGACCGCGCCGCCGCGCTGCGCCATGCCGTGGATCTCGGACACCTTCACATCGAGCCCCGAGGC
>CAKTSW010000111.1 GCA_934613165.1 uncultured Ellagibacter sp. | reverse complement strand
GAGCAGCCGGTTGCCGGCAAGACGGGCACGTCCGAGAACTATATGGACAGCTGGTTCTGCGGCATCACCCCGCAGCTTTCGGTCGCCATCTGGTTCGGCGACCGCTCGGATTACAGCACGGCCCAGCGCGTGCCGACGGGCATGTCGGCGGCGAGCACCTTCCCCGATTTCATGAACGTCGTGCTGAAGAACGCGAAGGTCGAGCAGTTCCCCGAAGCGGCCGATCCGCAGTACAAGACCGATTTCAAGGATTCCGAGTACCACATCGGCGGCTACTACAGCTCGTCGTATGACGACGACGAATCGGGGACGACCTCTTCGCGCACGCAGTCGAATTCGAACGGGCACGGCAACGAGGGCGAAACCAACCGAGGCACCACGGGCGGCACACAAAGCGGCACCACGGGCGGCACAGGCGGTTCGTCCGGCACGGGCGGCTCGACCGGCGGTGCTGGAGGCGGCTCGGGCGAAACCGGCGGCGGCTCGACCGGAGGAGGCTCGGGCACGGGCGGCGGCACGGGAGGCTCCGGCGGCGAGTCCGGCGGTGGCACCGACGCTCCCATTCCAGTAGAGTAAGAACGACAACGACGTTTCAACGCGGGGCGGCACGAAAGGCCGCTTCGGCTTCACAAGGAGAAACCATGGCAAAGACCCCATTCCTTCGTTCCCTTATCGCCTGCGCGGCGAGCGCGCTCATCGTCTTCGCGCTTGCGGGCTGCACGCAGCAGAACAGCGCGCAGAACGACCAGCAGAACGAGAATCGCCAGTACATGACGCAGGTCAATCAGAAGATGGAAGACTTGAACACGCGCCTTACCAGCTTCACCGACGCGGTTTCCCGCGGTGATGTGGTCACGATGCGCACGCAGGCCGACAACGCCTTCAAGGTCATCGACGACCTTTCCAACCTCGACGCGCCCGATGCACTTGCGGACGTGAAGACCGGCTACGTCGACGGGTGCAACGAGCTGAAGAGCGCACTCGATTCCTACATCGCGCTCTACACCGAAATCGAGAACGCGACCGACGCCCAGCCGTTCGACTACTCGACGTACGATTCCCGCTTGGCCGACATCCAAAACGCCTACAACGACGGCATCGACAAGCTGAAGGCCGCAGACGACGCGGCTGCCGGCAAGAACTAGCTTTCCCCGTTCGCGGGTTCCTGCCGCTCTTGCGGTTCCTGCACCGGTGCGGTGTCGCTCGGGCGCGGGTCTTGCCCGAGCGATACCTTCACGGTGTACGTACCGTTGTCGTACGCGATCGAGATGACGGCCCCGGCCGGAACGTCGGCGCTGTAGGCTTCCTCGATCGCGAGATCGCTTCCGAGCGCCGCTTTCACTTCTTCAAGGCTCGCGCCGTCAAGTCGAGCGATCAGGTCCTTGGCTGCCTCCTCGCCTGCGGCGGCCTGTTTTTCGTTGAAGGGGCTATCGTAGTCGGCCTCCGCGGCGGTGGGGAAGTCCTCGAGCGCGCGGCCTTCGAGCGCGCGCGACATGAACAGCCGCCACGCGTCCTTGCACCAGGGGGCTTCCCACATCTCGCGTTCTTGGGCGGCGCCCGCCCATACCGCGCACGAAAGCTGTGGCGTGTACCCGCAGTACCAAAGGTCGCGATGCTCCTGGGACGTTCCCGTTTTTCCCGCACTTACCTGGCCCGACGGAAGGGCCGCCGCACGTCCTGTGCCCTGCGTCACGACGCCGCGCAAAACGTTCGTCGTCGCGGTCGCGACTTCCGGGGAAAGAACCTGCTCGCTTCGGGGCGACGTGTTGTCGATGAGCAACGTGCCGTCGCTCGCCGTGACCTCGGTGATGCACGTGTCGGCATACCGCGTGCCGCCGGCCGCGAAAACGCCGTAGGCGCTCGCCATGCGCAGCGTGTTCGTTTGCGCCGCGCCGAGCGTGAGGGCGGGATAGGCGCCGTAGCCGTAGCGCGCGTCCCCCGAAACGCCGAGGCGGCGGGCCATCTCGAGCAGGCTTTCGGGCGTGACGCCGTCGGGGTCGGTGACGAGACGTGCGAACCCGGTGTTCGCGGAAACCCAGGTCATGTTCTCGATGGAAAGATACCCGTAGTTCGCGCCGTCGTAATTGGTGACGGGCTCCGACCAGGCGGGGTTCTCGTATCCCGTCGAGCAGTCGATCGTCGTGCGGGGGCTTATGCCCTGTTCGATAGCCGCCGCCACCGTGAACGCCTTGAAAGACGAACCTGCCTGCCTGCCCGAGGCGCTCGTCGCCAGGTTGAACTGGCTTTGCTCCCAGTCTTTCCCGCCGATCATGGCGAGCACGTAGCCGGTGTGCGGGTCGATGCAGGTAAGGGAAAGGCTCACATCGTCGTCCCCCGTGTCCGCCATTTCGGCGTACACCTCGTCTGCCGCCTGCTCGGCGTACCCCTGAAGCGCGGGGTCGATCGTCGTGTACACGGTGAGCCCGCCGGTGAACACCTCGTCGAAGGAAAGCTCGTCGAGGAGCAGATCGCGAACGTAGCTGGTGAAATAGGGGTAGGCGTAGATCCCGTCCTCGGCCTTGCGGTCCACGTTGAGCTCGAGCTTTTCGGCTTTCGCGCTCGCGTACTCGTCATCTGTTATCACGCCCGCCTCGAGCATGCGCGAAAGCACGAGGTTGCGGCGGTTCGTGCATCGCTCCGGGTAAGTTTCGGGGTTGTTGTAGGTGGGCGACTGCGGTATCCCGACGAGCGTCGCGGCCTCGGCGACGGTAAGGTCGCTCGCGTGCTTCGAGAAATAATGCCGCGCAGCCGCTTCGATGCCGTAGGTTCCCGACCCGTAGTTGATCGTGTTCAGGTACATCATGAGGATCTCGTCTTTGGAATACGCCTGCTCCATCTCGATAGCGAGTTCCGCCTCGCGCGCTTTGCGGCGAAACGAGATGTCGTTCGCTTCGTCCGAGAGAAGCGTGTTCCGCACGAGCTGCTGGGTGATGGTCGACGCGCCCTCCAAGTCGCCGCCGCGCAGGTTGTTCACGAGGGCGCGCGCAATGCCGTAGTAGTCGACGCCGCTGTGCTCGTAGAAACGGGAGTCTTCGGTGGCGACCGTTCCCTTCAAAACGTAATCGCTCACTTGGTCCGCCGTGATGGGCTCTTGGTCCTGAAGGTAGAATTCTGCAAGGAGCGTGGTTCTGTCGTTGGCGTAGATGCGCGTCTTCTCGCTATAGGAAAAAGCGTCGGGGTCGTGCACGTCGGGAAGCTCTCCGACCCACGAATCTAAGGAGCGCGTAACGCCGTATGCTCCGAACCCGACGACGAGGATGACCGAGAAGGCCGCGACGAGGGTTCCCCACGCAACGGCATGGGTGCGCATTTCACGGTGTTTTCTCCGTATCCTCATAGTTCGTCTATACTACCATGAACCGAATCATCAGGTCTTTTAGACGAGGAGACAGATAGATCCCATGGGGAAAATGGAACTTTTGGCACCTGCCGGCAACGTGAGCGCCCTTCATGCGGCGGTGCGCGCCGGGGCTGACGCGGTGTACCTCGGCCTCGAGGCGTTCAACGCGCGCCGCGGTGCCGACAACTTCACGACGAAGACGCTTGCCTCGGCATGCGATTTCGCCCACCTGCGCGGCGTCAAGGTCTACGTGACGCTCAACACGATCGTCCTTCCCGGCGAGGTTTCCCGCGCCCTCGAATGCGCCCGTCAGGCGTGGCGCGCCGGGGCGGATGCGCTCATCGTCCAGGATATCGGCATCGCTTCCGAGATCGCGCGCACGTTGCCGCAGGTCAGGCTTCATGTCTCCACGCAGATGAACACATGCAACGCAGCCGGCATCCGCGCCGCCGCGCGCATGGGCGCTTCCCGCGTCACGCTTGCCCGCGAGCTTTCCCTGGAAGAAATCGCGAACTTGGCAAACGTCGCGGCGCAAGAGGGCATCGAAGTCGAGGCGTTCGGGCACGGCGCGCTCTGCATCTGCTATTCGGGCCAGTGCTTCATGTCGTCCATGATCGGCGGGCGCTCGGCGAACAGGGGCCTGTGCGCCCAGGCGTGCCGCCTTCCCTACGAGCTGCACAACACCGCCCAGCGAAATCCCCTCAATTCCCCCGGCGAGCATCTTCTTTCCCCGAAGGACCTCTGCTCGGCCGACCTTCTGTCCGACCTTGTTCGGGCGGGGGTCGCGTCGCTCAAGATCGAGGGCCGCATGAAATCGGCCGACTACGTTTCCGCAGTGACGTCGGTCTATCGCGGCGTGCTCGACCGCGTGTACGCGATCCCGGGCGAAGTCTCCGCGGCGAAACCGACCGCGGAAGAGCGCCGCACGCTCGAAGAGGCGTTCTCGCGCGGGTTCACCACCGCGTATTTGGAAGGACATCGCGGCAACGACATCATGAGCTACCAGCGCCCGAACAACAGAGGCGCCTTCATCGGCCGCGTCACCGACGTGAAGAACGGGGTCGCGACGATCGTCTCCGAAAGGGAAATCCATCTGGGCGACGTGCTCGAGTTCTGGACGGGGAAGGGGCATGCCGCGCAGGCGGTTGCCGACCTTTCCCTCGACAAGAAGGGGCGCGCCCGCGTCGCGATCGACTCCAAGGTGCGCGGTGTCCGCGCGGGCGATCGCGTGTTCCGCGTGCGCAGTGCCGAAGAGGCCTTCGTCGACGATTCCCTCGAACCGCGCATCGAGGTTGCGGGCTCGGCGCGGCTGAAGATCGGCGAGCCGCTTTCTGTGTCGTTCCGTCTTGCCAACCCGGCTTCTCCTGCTGAAGAGCAGGCAACGGGCGAGGCTATAGGCTCCGTCGTCGAACCTGCGCGCACGAAGGCCGTGTGCGCCGACGACGTGCGGGCCCACATCGACCGCATGGGCTCGACCCCTTACGTGCTCGTCGACTTCCAGCTCGACCTGGACGAAGGCGTGGGCATCGGCTTTTCTCAGCTGCACCACGTCCGCGCCGAGGCGCTCGAGAACCTCACCGAAAAGCTTCTCGCCTCTTACCACGATCGCCGTCTTCCCCGCGTCGAGGCTCGGGAATACGAGCCGGCCGTCCATCCGACGGGCGCCCGCATCGGGGCATGGGCGACCAACCCCGTGTGCGCACGCGCCGCGAAACGCACGGGCGCTCACATGATTTACGTTCCCGCGCTCAACTACGGGCGCGGCGAGGCGACCGTAGCCGGGCAGTTGTCGGCGACGGTGGAACAGGCGGGCTATCCCAAGCAATGCCTGCTCGCCATGCCCGTCGTCGACCACGACGAGGTCGGCCCGTCGCGCGAGGCAACCTTCGAGTTCGATCCCTGGCATTACGCGAAGGCTGGCAAGCCCATCTTCGTGGAAAACCTCTCCGCAGTGCAGATGGCCCACGACATGGGCTTGCCCTTCGAAGTCGGCCCGCATCTTCCCGTGACCAACAAGCTTGCGCTCGACGAGGTGGCGCGTCTCGGGGCGCAGCGCGTGTGGTTGTCCCCGGAGCTTTCCCTCGACCAGATCCGCGAGCTCGCGAAAGACGCGCCGGTCGAGCTCGGCCTGTTCGTCTCGGGCGCCCAGGAGCTCATGACCACCGAGCATTGCCTGCTCATGAGCCAGGGGCCCTGCAACGAGGATTGCCCGAACTGCCGTCGCCGCCGCAGCCCCCATTATCTGAAGG
>CAKTSW010000110.1 GCA_934613165.1 uncultured Ellagibacter sp. | reverse complement strand
GGACGTGTTCGATTACTGCGTGGCGAAGGTGGCCGACAAGCCCGAGGCGCAGGACAACTCCGTGAAGGGCAGCCAGTTCAAGCAGCCGCTCCTCGAGTTCTCCGGCTCCTGCGCGGGCTGCGCGGAAACCTCCTACGCGCGTCTCGTCACCCAGCTGTTCGGCGACCGCATGTTCATCTCCAATGCCACGGGCTGCTCGTCCATCTGGGGCGGTCCCGCCGCCACGTCGCCGTACACGGTGAACAAGGACGGACACGGTCCCGCGTGGGCGAACTCGCTGTTCGAGGACAACGCCGAGCACGGTTACGGCATGCTCATCGGCCACAACGCGGTACGCAACCGCGCCATCGCGAACCTGCGCCAGATGGTCGAAAGCGACAAGGCGTCCGACGAACTCAAGGCGCGCTTCGATAAGTTCCTCGAGACGAAAGACGACTCCGCGGCGAACGCCGAAGCGGTGCGCGCCCTCATCCCCGAGGTGCAGAAGGCCGCTGACGCCGGCTGCCCGATCGCGCCCGAGGTGCTGAAGGACCAGGCGTACCTCGCCAAGAAGTCCATCTGGATCTTCGGCGGCGACGGCTGGGCCTACGACATCGGCTACGGCGGACTCGACCATGTGCTCGCTTCCGGCGAGGACGTCAACGTGTTCGTGTTCGACACCGAGGTGTACTCCAACACCGGCGGCCAGGCTTCCAAGGCGTCCAACATCGGTCAGGTGGCGCAGTTCGCCGCAGCCGGCAAGGCCGTCGCGAAGAAGAGTCTCGCCGAGATCGCCATGCAGTACGGCTACGTGTACGTGGCGCAGGTCGCCATGGGCGCGAAGCCCGCGCAGACCATCAAGGCGATCGCCGAGGCCGAGGCCTACCACGGTCCCTCGCTCATCATCGGCTACTCCCCGTGCGAGATGCATGCCATCAAGGGAGGCATGAAGAACTGCCAGGAGGAAATGAAGAAGGCCGTGGATTGCGGCTACTGGAACCTCTTCCGCTACAACCCGGCGGCGCCTGCGGGCAAGAAGTTCACGCTCGACTGCAAGGAGCCTGCGGGAGGCTATCAGGAGTTCCTCATGAACGAGGCGCGCTACAGCCGACTGACTCGCGAGTTCCCCGAGCGCGCGAGCGAGCTGTTCGAGCGCAACGAGGAAGCGGCCATCGAGCGCTACAACCACCTCGTGAAGCTGAAGGACCTCTACGCCGAAGACTAGTTCGAAGACCAGTGGTGTGAGCAGGGGTTTTCGCCTCTGAAGCATTCGGTTTGTCCCCCGCTCCCGGGTTTGGGAGCGGGGGACTTTTTCGTGTTCGGGCATTCGCTTGTCGGGTATGATGCGGGTAGGAGATACGCTCGATTTCGATTCTTGCGGGGGAGGGGTGAGCCATGAAAGCGCCCAAGGACGTGGCGATCAAGGCGCGGAGTTTGCGGATTGGCAACGGGGTCGAGGTGCCGGCGATCGCGTTTGTGTGCCGTTCGTGTGGAAGACGGCTTCGGCCGGGCGAGGGGTCGCGCACCTGTCCCGATTGCGGGAACCACGACATCGCGACGGTGGCCGACCCCACGCGCACCGTCGTCGTGCGCCGGGCGTGTTGAGGGTGATCTTCTTGCCGGTCCGGCAAGCTTGCTCGCTAAAAAATTTTTAAGTATCCCATTACGGGTCTCGCATCGATACACTGACGTCGAAAGACGAGGAAGGACGGTGCGACATGGCATTCGATTTATCGAAACTAGGGGACGACGACAAGCAATACGGCATGAACGGGAACTCGGCGTATTCCGTTTCGTCCATCGTGTTCACGTGCAGGAACTGCGGGCACGTGCTGTACCCGGGTGAAAGCCACAAAAAGTGCTCGGTCTGCGGGAGCACCGACATCGACGTCGCGCGGGACAGAAGCAAACGCGTCGAAGTCCAATGCGCAGCTTGATAGCGCGCTTAAGCCGCCGGTCTGGCGGCTTTCTTTTTGGCTTCATCTAAGAAAGTGGGCCATCCGCTTCAATAAGTACAAACGTTCGTGTTACAATCCGTCTATGGATACGAACGAGAACATACCCTACGATGTGGTGCTTCTGCCCACGCAGGCGGAAGCGGTCGCGTTTCGCAAGAAGGAGGCTGAAAGCGGAGGCCCGCGGGCGCTTTTCGGCGTCGTGGTCACCACGTTTCCCTCGTGGATAGCCGATTTATGGGAATTGCACGGCGACGGGCGCCGCATCGCCTCGGCGATCGAGCGCGACATGGTCTCGCGTTCGGTGTGCGAGCAGGCAAAATGCGCTTCGGGCGTCGACGGCGTCGTTTCGGAATGTTTTTCGCGTGCTTGCGGCCTTGCGGAGTTCGATAAGGCGGTGAAGGAGGCGTCGCGGGGGGCAGCGCCCGAAGGGTTCTCTTCGTGCGAAGTCGAGGCGCTTCGGTTGTGCGGCGAGGTGCTCGGCGTCTACGGCGAGCTTGCGCTCGTGGAATTCGGCGAGGCAGCGCGCATCGTTTGCGAATCGCTGGCCGATCAGGCTCTGCGCATCCGCGTCTCGCTCGGCCGTCCGCTCGACGCCATCGAGGAGCGCTTCTTCGAGGGATTGCCGCTTGCGTCCGTTTCCTTCGAAGGCGACGGGCGCTGCGAGGTTTCGAAGGCCCCCGCGTCGGTTTCGGTCCGCTTTGGCTTTCCTTCGGGGCTCTATGCCGAGCCCGCGCTCGTCAATCGGTCGATCGTGCCTTTTTTGGCGAAGGGGAACGTTCTCGTCGCATCGCGCGATCCTCTCGAGCTGTTCTCCTCGTGCTGCGAAGGCCTCGCGAAGGCGGGCGCGGTATGCGCGCTCGTCACGCGCGTCCCCTTCTCGCAGACCGATTTCGGTCGGGCCTTCTTTGCGGTGCGCGCATTTCTTTCCTCCGATGAATGGGCGGCGAGCGACCTGGCCGATTTCCTGCTTTCCCCGCTTTCGGGCGTGGCTTCCTCGGCGGCATACGCAATCGACGCGCGCGTGCGCGGGGATCGCCTTGTGACGCATGAGTCGATCGTGTCCGAACTGCGCGAGAAAAGCCGGACGTTCGAGCTGCTCGAGGAAATCGTTTCCGACCCTGAGGCGGACATCCTCCTCGGGGCGTTCGAAGACATCATCGCCTCTTTGCTGGACAGGTGCGAGGCGTGGCGCCGCGAGCAGCTTCGCGCCGTTTCCGTCCTGCGCGAGGTCACGACGGCCGCCCGCCTTATCGGAGCCGACATGGGCGCATGCGCAGCGCTGCTTAACCAGGCGAGCGTTCCCGTTGCTCGTGTGCTGAATCCGCAGGTGGAAGGCGATTCGTCTTCACCTGAAGAAGATACGCGAAGCGGGTTTCCCGTCGTCTCGTTCGTCGATTACTCGGGCGTCGGGGCGGTTGGCGGTTCGACCTATGCGCTTGTCGTTGCCGCCGACTTGACGAGCGCGGCCTATCCGGCTGCGGATGCGGATTCCGCGGCTGACTCCCTGCTGCAAAAGCGGGGGATCGTTCGCGCCGATAACGCGCTTTCGCGCATGCGCCGGGCGTTCTGCGCGCTTGAAGAGATGGCGGAAGAGGAGCTGCTCGTCGTTCGGTGCCTCAACGATTCCGACGCCGAGCCGACGTACCCTGCCGCTGTCCTGGAAGAGTTCATCGATTGCTATCGCCCCGACCCGTCAGCAACCGACGACATCGACAACCCGTACGCCTTGCCTCCGTGCCTGATGGAGGGCATCTCCGAATGCGGCGAGGAAGCTCTCGTTGAAAACGCGCTGGCGGGCAGGTTGGCAGCGCCCGAGTCCGCATCGATGGAACGCCCGATCGCGGGGGAGGTTTCACCCGATGCTCGGCCCTATGTGGTTTTGCCGCGCATCGTGGGCAGTCAGGTGGTCGAAGACCCGTGCCTTTCCCCCTCGCAGATAGAAAGCTATCTCGAATGCCCTTACAAATGGTTCGCCCAGAGAAGGCTCCGCCTCGAAACCATTGACGAGGGGTTCGGGGCATTGCAGATGGGCGATTTCGCGCACGCTGCGTTCAAGAGCTTCTACACGCACTTCCAGGAAGAGGTCGCGCCTAAGGTGACCGAGCAGACGCTGCTCGAGGCGCGTCGCATCATGTCCGACGTTGTCGACCGCCATCTAACGTACCAAGCAGGCATGAAGCCGACGGACAATCGACTTCTCCCGAAAACGGAGCTCGAGCAGCGTGAGGTCGCCGACTTGAAGCGGAAGCTCGTGGGCTTTCTGCCTTTCGAGGCAAAGCTCCTGCCGTCGTTTCGCCCGGCGTACCTGGAATACGACGTCGCGCAGGGGTCGGTCGCCGAATACGCCGGCCACACGATCGTGGGAACGGCCGACCGCATCGACGTCGACGAGTCGGGCCATGCCGTCGTCCTCGATTACAAGGCGTCGATTTCCCCTGCCTACGATTACGCGGAGCGCGCCGAAACCGGGGCGGGCAAGGTGCAGGCCCTCATTTACGCGCAGGTCGTTCGCCGCTCGCTCGGCCTTGAAGTTGCGGGCGCGCTCTACGTCCGTTACGGAAAGACATGCAAAGCCTCCGGCGCGTTCGACGGCACCTACCTCGAGGCGCCGCACCTGCCGAACATGCGCCATGCCCGGTGCGAGGTCTCGCCCGCAAGCGGCCTTACCTTCGACGATGTTCTCGACCAGACGGAGGAAGCGGTCGCGCGGGGAATCGACCGAATGCTCGCAGGCGACGTCCGCCCGCATCCGCAAGGGGCCTATGCCTGCAAATACTGCCCTGTGCTCTCGTGCCCTGAAAGGATCCGATAACGATGGCGCTCACGCCCGGACAGCAAAAGTGCGTCGACACCTTCGTCGGCCCCCTGTCGGTCTCGGCAGGCGCCGGAAGCGGGAAAACGTATACGCTCACCAAGCGCATCGTCAACGCGTTCGAAACGGGGTTCATCGACGACATCGGCCAGGTCCTCGCCATCACCTTCACCTCGAAGGCGGCGGGGGAAATCAAGTCGCGCGTCAAGGGTGCGCTCAAGGCATCGGGCAGGTCCGACCAGGCACTTCTCGTCGACTCCGCTTGGATATCCACCATCCACGGCGCCTGTTCGCGCATCCTGCGCGCCCATGCGCTCGAGCTCGGTATCAACCCGGCGTTCAAAATCGCCGGCGAGGCGACCGCGAGGACGATGCTCGACGAATCGCTTGAAGAGGTGCTCGGCGCTGAGAACGACCTTGTGTCGCCGTGCGGATTCGACGGCCTGTTCGAAGAGTACGGAAATTTCTCAGGCGGGTTTTCCGCAGGGTCCTCGGTCGCGGATATGGTGCGCACGCTCGTCACGAGCGCCGGGGCAAGCCCGAGCGGCATCTCGTCGCTTGTTCTGCCGCCGCCTGCGCGGGGCCTCCATCGCCTTGCGTCGGATATGCTCGATGCCGCGTCGGCCGCCATCGCCGCCGCCGAGGCGCAGAAGCAGTCGAGGTCGCGCGATACGTTCCTCGAAAGGAGCGCGAAGGCTCTCGAGGGCCTTGAATCCGCGCTCGGGAAGGAGGGCCTGTCGAGCAAGGAGCTCTCGGGGCTCTTCAACGCATTCCCGATGCCGGCGAGGAACTTCGGAAGCGCTGAATACCAGGCGCAGGCCGCCGAGCTCGCCCAGGAATACCTTTCCCGCGCATCGGAAG
>CAKTSW010000109.1 GCA_934613165.1 uncultured Ellagibacter sp. | reverse complement strand
ATGTCACCCTCGGTGGCGAGCCCGCGTGCGTCCACGGGTATCCCGCGCTCGCGCAAAAGACGCGCGACGCGTTCTGCCGACGTGGTGGAAAGCCCGATCGCCTCGAGCTCGTCGGCGCGGGAAAACACCTCGTCAGGGGCGCCTTCTACGACGAGCTTGCCCTCGTTCATGATGGCGACGCGACTTGCCAGCTTGGCAAGGTCGTCCATATTGTGGGACACCATGACCACGGTGAGGCCCTCGTCGTGCAGCCGCGAAACCATGGAAAGGAAGCTTTCGCGCGCTGCGGGGTCGAGCCCGGCGGCCGGCTCGTCGAGCACGAGCACGCGCGGCCTCATGGCGAGCACGCCGGCGAACGCCACGCGGCGCTTCTGCCCGCCCGAAAGCTCGAAGGGGCTTTTCGCCTTGATGGCCTCAGGGTCAAGCCCGACCGCCCGAAGCGACTCGTCGACCCGGGCGTCGATTTCGTCCTCGGCAAGCCCGAGGTTGCGCGGCCCGAACGCGACATCTTCGGCCACCGTCGTGGCGAACAGCTGGTTTTCGGGGTACTGGAATACGACGCCGACGATCGCGCGCGCGTCTTGGGCCGCGTGCTTGTCGGCGACGTCTCGCCCACAGATGAGCACCCGGCCCGAGGTGGGGTGGAGGATTCCGTTCAAGTGCTGGATGAGCGTCGACTTTCCCGACCCCGTGTGCCCGGCGATCCCTAGGAACTCGCCTTCGCGCACGGTGAGGGAGACGTTTGCAAGCGCCCAGGCGGCGTCGGGGCTGTTCCCCCATTTCGCCTGTTTGGGCGCTTTTTTGGCGCCGCGCTTCTTCTGTTGCTTCGCAAGCGAGGCGTCGTAGGTGTAGGAAACGTTTTCAAGCTCGATGAGCGGCGTGCCAGCGTCTTTGGCTTGCGAGGGTGCACTGTGCCGGCATGCTTCGCGGTCGTCGGTTTCGGCTTCGCCCGAGGTTGCGCTCTGCTGCTCGCCGGTGGCGCCTGCAGCGGGCGCTGCTGCGGCTCGTGGGGCCTTGTCGGTTGCGCTGCCGTTTACCGCCGCCTTTCCCCCGACGAGCGCGCATATGCCCTCGACGAGTTGGCGCTCGGTCACGGCGGGCGCGATCGGCACGCCCGTGCGCGCGATCGCGTGCGACACGTGCGCGGCGAAGGGGACCTCCAGGTTCAACCGCGAAAGCAGCGCCTCGTCGGCGAGCACCGTATCGGGCGCGCCTTCGCAGGCGATGCGCCCCGCTTCCATCACGATGACGCGGTCGGCGAGGGCGGCCTCTTCCATGAAATGCGTGATCATGACAACGGTCATGCCCTCGCGCGCGAGTTTGCGCACCACGCGCATGAGTCCGCGCCGCCCGCGCGGGTCGAGCATCGCTGACGCCTCGTCGAGCACGAGGATCTGCGGGTTCATGGCGAGCGCGCCCGCAATGGCGACGCGCTGCTTCTGCCCGCCCGAAAGCGCGTAGGTCTCGTGCTTCTCGAAGCCGGAAAGCCCCACGTCGGAGAGCCGGTCGGTCACACGACGGCGCAGCTCGGGCGCGGGAACCCCGAGGTTTTCCGCGCCGAACGCCACGTCGTCTTCCACGAGCGACGCCACGAGCTGGTCGTCGGGGTTTTGGAACACCATGCCGGCCGACTGCCGCACGGCGTAGGTGAGGGCGGTATCGGAGGTGTCCATGCCGTTCACGAAAACGCTGCCCTCGTCGGGTGTGAGCAGGGCGTTTATGTGCTTCGCGAACGTCGACTTCCCCGAGCCGTTCCCGCCGAGGATGCACGTGAACTCGCCCGGGCGGATGCGCACATCAAGGCCGTCGAGGGCGAACGAGTCGCCGTCGTAGGTGAACCTCACGCCCCGCGCGTCGATGGCGAGGGGCGCGTTTTCCGCAGCGTCCTCGGCGCGCGCGGAGGGAGCTTCGGCATCTTGCGCGGCGGGAAGCGGGTTTTCCCGCTTTCTTGCGTATGCGGTGTCCACGGAGTTCTCGGCGGGGTTCGTCATGGTAAGTTAGCGGCCTTTCACCTGGTTTTTCTTCGGCGTGATGAGGTTCGAGATCGCCTTGTACACGATCAGCGTCAGAAGCGAGTTCAGCACCGTCTTGATCAGGTTGAACGGAACGACGGCGGGAAGGATGAGCGGCATGATCGCGTCGGGCGTGCCGTACCAGAAGGCCACGCCGATGGTGAGGTTGGTCGCAACGCTGCCCAGGGTCGCGATGACGACGCCGACGATAAGGCCCGCAATCGCGCCTTGAAGCGTGTGCTTCTTGCGGTAGATGAGCGCGGCGGGCACCACGAAGAACAGCGTGGCGCAGATGTTCATGAGCGACCCGACCCATTCGCCCAGGATAAGGCCGTGGATGACGGCGGCGATGGCGCCGACGACGAAGCCCGCGCCCGGGCCGTACGCGAAGCCGCATACCATGGCGGGGACGAGCGAGGGGTCGTAGGTCAGGAAGGGCGCGGCGGGCAGAAGCGGAATCTGCACGAACGAGAAGAGCGAGGACAAGGCGCACATGAGCGCCATCGTGACGAGCTGCCGCGTGCTCCAGCGGTTCGTGTTCTCGAACGGTGCGGCCGGTTTCTTCGCGGCTTGGTTTGCGGGCATGGAAGCCTCCTTTTCGCGCAAGGTGGTTCGATCCGGGTCCGTCTTTCCCTTGCACAAAAAGACGAGCCCGCATGAATTCGTCAGTCATACGGGCTCGTAAATTCGCAGGTGACGCGCACGCAGGCGCGTGCACGCGCGAACTTCTGCCTCTTCCATCCGGACTGTGACCGTTGGTCCCGGATTCTCACCGGGTCAGCCGTGCGCGGAAGCTCCAGGCTCGATGAGTTGCGCGGGCCGTGGCTTCTGCGTTCGGGTCGCGGACTTCCGGGTCTGTCGCGCGCGATGCGCGCTGCCCGGTTACCGCCAGTGGGGAATCTCACCCCGCCCTGAAACAGAATTCATCTAGCGCGCATTGTAGGGCCGGCGTTTCGTCGTGGCAACCCCTTTTTCAACGCGCATGGCGAATTTCGCGGGGGGTTTGGCGACTTTTCGGGGGTTGTGCGAAATCAGGGCTTGCGCGTTCGGCGCGTTGTGCGGCTGGCGAATTCCGCGACCTGGGAAAATGCATCGCGCTTGCGAGAACATGCGTCGCCGAGGGCCATGCGAGGCGCTCCGGCTCTCGCACAACCCCCGAAAAGTCGCCAGTGCAAGCCTTCAGGCTGCCACGCGCGTTCTTTGCGGACCGTTTCGACCGCACGCGCTGCGACATTTCAGCGTTGCCCGCCGCTCTTCCCGCGTAACGAACCGCTCGCCTGCGCCGTCGGCCGTGAAACACGCGCGTAACAGCCTACCTCTATCGTACGAGATGCTAGATTGCTTTAGTGCGCTAAAGCAATGGTTCGGCACACATACCCCAAGGCGGCTCTGCGGCGCGACCCCCAACCCATAACGCGCCGCATCCGCCGATTCCGCCTACGCAGAAGGGAAGGGATGCACCCATGGACCTCATCGGTATCATCAACAGCATCGACGCCGCCGTTTGGGGGCCGCCGATGATCATCCTGCTTTTAGGATCGCATATTTTCCTCACGGTGCGCACCGGCTTCATCCAGCGCAAGCTGCCGCGCGCCATCAAGCTCTCCGTCACGAAAGACCCTGATGCGGAAGGCGACATTTCCCAGTTCGGTGCCTTGTGCACTGCGCTTTCGGCGACCATCGGCACGGGCAACATCGTCGGCGTGGCGACGGCCATCATGTCGGGCGGGCCGGGCGCGGTTCTGTGGATGTGGCTTACCGGCGTGTTCGGCATCGCGACCAAGTACTCCGAAACCTTTGCGGCCGTGAAGTACCGCGTGAAGGACCACGAGGGCAAGATGCTCGGCGGCGCGATGTACGCGTGGAAGCGCGCGTTCAAGAAGGACGGGGAGACGCCGTGGTGGGCGGTGTTCGGCGCGGGCGCGTTCGCGCTGTTCGCGGCCGTGGCGTCGTTCGGCATCGGCTCAGCGGTGCAGTCGAGCTCGATGACGGGCATCATCACGTCGAACTTCCCGGGCATCCCCACCTGGGGAATCGGGCTCGCCATCGTAATCATGGTGTCGGTCGTCATCTTCGGCGGCGTGAAGGTGATCTCGCGGGTGTGCGAGAAGCTCGTGCCGTTCATGGCCATCGCCTATGCTTGGGGGTGCGTCGTCATCCTGGGCACGAACGTCGAGTACATCGTCCCGGCGATTCAGCTTATCGTGGAGAGCGCGTTCAACCCGCAAGCGGCGTTCGGAGGGCTTTTGGGAAGCGGCGTCATGGCCGCGATCCAGTTCGGGTGCGCGCGCGGGCTGTTCTCGAACGAGTCGGGCTTGGGCTCGGCGCCGATCGTGGCGTCGGCCGCGACGACGCGCAATCCCGCACGTCAGGCGCTCGTTTCCATGACGGGAACGTTCTGGGACACGGTTATCATCTGCGCGCTTACGGGTGTCGTGCTTGTGTCGACCATGCTTGCGAACCCTGACGTGGTGGCGAGCATCGCTGCGGGCAAGATCGCCGCCGGTGCCGAGCTCACGAGCGCGGCGTTCGCGAGCATCCCGTATGTGGGCACGCCGGTGCTGGTGCTCGGCATGATCCTGTTCTCGTATTCGACGATCCTGGGCTGGTCCTATTACGGCAACCGCTGCGTGACGTACCTGTTCGGCAAGCACGCGATCCGCCCCTACCAGGTGCTTTACGTGATCGCGGCGTTTTTGGGCGCGGTCGGCGTGGCCGACGTGGTGTGGACGGTGTCCGACATCACGAATGCGCTCATGGCCATTCCGAACATCATTGTCGTGCTCGCGCTGTCCGGCATGATCGCGAAGGAAACGAAGCATTACGTGTACGACGACAACCTCGACGAACACGACGACGTGGAGATTCCCGTGTTGGAAGGGAAGTAGGGTTGGAAAGTGTAGGCGTCTAACTAAATGGAGTGAACAGCAAACACTCATTCACGCCAACAGTACGAAAACGACCCCTTTAACCCCCGTTTTGTGTGCAGTCGCTGCACACAAAACGGGGGTATTTTATGAATTGGCGATTAGGCGAATACACTTAGAAACCTACCAATAAATCGGATTCAACAGCACGCCCCGGCTCCTATTCATACGCCCCGTTGTCGTAGGCTTTCGAGGTCACGACCGAGAAATGGAAGATCGGGCGGTCGACGCGACGGATGCTCATGCGCATATGCGGCATACCGGCGGGGCAGAAGATGATGCTCGACCGTGTGATGCGATGCTCTTCGCCATTCAGCGTGATCACGATTTCCCCTCCTAAATCGTACGGGTCTTCAGGATTCGAACCGAAGAACCCGATAAGCTCGTCGGAGTCGTGGGAATGCTCTTCGAATACCGGGTCCTTCTCGGGCACGGAATGGTACCAGGCGGTGTTCATCTGGAACGCTCCGGGGCACACTTCATCGTCGATCCACAGGATGCGGCGGGAGAACTTGCGGTACATCTCCTGGAATTCCGGCGTCCCAGCCTGAGGGTCGTGCAAATCCTGAATGATGAGCTTTCCGTAGGTTCCTTCGTTGTTCTCGTACATGACGATCCTTTCGGGTGGAGGGGGCGTGCGGCAGGTTGTTGCTCCTATCTTACTCCCCGAACCGGGGGTGATTTCTTCTTGGCTGACATCGTCCTATGGTGAATTGGAATGGCGGTATTC
>CAKTSW010000108.1 GCA_934613165.1 uncultured Ellagibacter sp. | reverse complement strand
GCCTCATCTACACCGGCGACCCGTCGCTTCTCGTGAGCCAGATCCTGGGCATCCTCATCACGATCGTGTTCGTCGGCGTGCTCGACGTGGTCATCGGCCTTATCGTGAAGGCTTGCTTCAAGGGCAGCCTCCGCGTCAGCGAGGAAGAGGAAGCGCGCGGCCTCGACGTTGCGGCGCACGGCGAATCCGCGTACCCTGCCTACATCGGCCTCGACTAACCGGCTCGTTTTAGAAAGGAGTTGAACAGTATGAAAAGAATCGTAGCGATCGTTCGTCCCGAGAAGCTCGAGCCGCTTAAGGAGGCGCTCTTCGCGGCGAAGGTCGGCGGCATGACGATTTCCCAAGTGAACGGCTGCGGCAGCCAGCATGGCTGGAAGGAATATTACCGCGGCACCGAGGTTCTGCTGAACATGGTGCCGAAGGTGAGGTTCGAGCTCGTGGTGGGCGACGACGAGGTGGACGGCTTGGTCAAGGTCATCACCGAGACGGCCCGCACCGGCAACGTCGGCGACGGCAAGATCTTCGTCTCTCCGATCGACGAGGTCATCCGCATCCGCACCGACGAGCGCGGGGAAGCGGCGGTATAGACGTTCCGACAAAGCGAAGCGGAATCGTTAAGTTCGGGGCGGTGTTCCTTTTGGGGATACCGCCCCGTTTTTCTCATTATTGGGGAAATACTGCCTTTCTAATAGTATATAATCCTAATAAAGATATGAAGCTAACATTTGAAAGGCTTGCAAATGACGATTTCGGCGAACGACACGGCGGATAGCGCCCCCCGCGCACGCAACACCGTTCAGCGCTCGCTCGTTTTGGAAGCGGTGCGCTCTCTTCACAACCATCCGACGTCGGCCGACGTGTACGAGGCGGTGCGCAAGAAGCACCCGAGCATCTCGCGTGCCACGGTGTACCGCAACCTCGGCGTTCTTGCGGAAAAGGGCGAGGTCTTGCATATCCCCGTGACCGGCGGCGCCGATCGCTACGACTTCCGTTGCGACTGCCATTTCCACGCGATCTGCGACAAATGCGGTGCGGTGTACGACGTGGAAATGCCCGACGCCGACCCGCTTTCCCAGGTGAAAGACAGCCACGGCTTCAACGTGACGGGCTACGACCTCATCTTCCACGGCGTGTGCCCCGATTGCGCGTAAGGAAAGCGCGCGGATCGTTCTACGGGCTGTGAGCGTAGCCGCAGTGGATTGCAAGGATGCTTCGTCTTAAGGGAATCGTTTCGAGAAGGCTGAATTGGGAAAAGCCGGTGCTGGGCCCTTCAGCGTCGCCGGTTGATGCGTCTATATCGTGACCTCGCCGCGAATCGTTGCATTCGATTATGCAACGAAACGGAATCGTTGTATAATCGAATGTAACGATTCTTGAAACGGGTGGCTGCTTTTGAAAGAAAATCGAAATCTTGAGTTTAAGCTGCAGGTTGCAAAAGGGTTTCTCAAAACCGTGAGCGCGTTTGCGAACTTCGGTACAGGAACGATTCTATTCGGTGTGGACGATAACGGAAATCCAGTTGGCCTTGATGATCCGGTGGGGTCATGCCTTGACATTGAAAATCGCATAAATGATGTGTTCAACCCCAGGCCTAGCTTTAGTCTGGACGTTAACGAGGAAGATCGTACCATTGCGCTGAAAGTCGAGGAGGGGCTCGACAAGCCCTATCTTTGCGATGGCAAGGCCTACCGTCGCGCGGACTCCTCGACTGTCGAGGTTGACAAATTCGAGTTGCGGAGACTGATCCTCGAGGGGCAGAACCTGGATTTCGATGAACTGCCTTGCAATGACGAATCGCTTTCTTTCTCCCTTCTTGAAGAATCGTTGAGGGAGAATGTAGGGGTGAGCTCCTTGACGGATGACGTGTTGAGGACGTTAGGCCTATTGGAAGAGGGCGGTTTTAACAACGCCGCGGCGATTTTGGCGGATTCGGGCAAATTTCCAGGAGTTGATATCGCGCTATTCGGCGAAGATGAGGACACGATACTTGACAGGGTTTCTGTCAGCGGAAAGTCGGTTCTTGAATCCTTTTCCGAAGCGATGGGGTTCTACGAACGGCACTGCTGCTACGAGAAGATTTCCGGTGCGGTTAGGAATAAAGTCGAGACGATTCCCCGCAAAGCGTTTCGAGAGGCAGTTGCGAATGCTCTGGCTCACAGGACATGGGACGTATCGGCCCCAGTGCGAATATCGGTAAGTCCCGATTGCGCGGAAATACTATCCCCCGGAGGGCTTGTGTCGGGGATGACGGCCGATTCCTATCTCGATGGATGCTACTCAATGCTGAGAAACCCCATTTTGGCTGAGGTTCTCTTCAGGTTGGGAATTATCGAAAAGTTCGGAACGGGCGTCGTTAGAATCAAACGCTCTTACGAGGGCACCGGCAAGAAACCGACGTTTGAGGTTGCGGATGATTTTATCCGAGTGTCTTTGCCTGTATTGGCGAATAAGAAATCGCTTGGAAGGGATGAACGGCGAATTCTTTCTGAAATGCCCAGACACCAGCTCATCACCAGGGCGGCAATCGATCAGATTGTCGGTTTCGATAAGGCGAAGACGATAAGGCTTTTGAACTCCTTGGAAGAGAAGGGGTTTGTTAGAGCCGATGGCAAAGGTAGAGCCCGTAGATACATGCGGTTGTAAGTGAAGTCTGACGTTGGGGCTCAACTTGGTCTCTTCGGCATGTAGGGATTGTTTTGGCCTTGCGCATTCCGTTTCGTTGCATTCGATTATGCAACGAAACGGAATCGTTGCATAATCGAATGCAACGATTTTGGACGCTCGTATGAAAAGGCGTTGCCGCGTGTTCGGGCAGTATGGAAGTTTCACGAAGCGAAGAGCCCGATGTCGGGAACAACGGTCGTCGGGCTCTTCGGCGCTGTGTCCGGCGCTGCGGTCGCTGTTCCGAGCGGCTTTCCGCCGATTAGCGAGTCGATTGTTCAAGACGCTTGTTGCCGCGGGTACAATTTGATATAAACGAATAGTCAGTTCCCTTACGCATCAGGAAGCGCGAGAGGAGGGTCGGGCCATGGCGAACGATATGCGGCGGCATCGCCGAAACGGTCGGACAAAGCGTGCGCCGATTCTGCGCTCTCGGTTTGCTGCATCCATCCATGCAAAGGTCGTTACCGGAAACGAGGTACGTTGCGCCTCGTTTCCGGTTTTTTGTTTAGGGGAAAGGTGGTGATTTCTTTCCGAAGGAAAAAGGCTCGTCAAGGGAAATGCTCTGAAGGAGATGAAAATGAAAAGGAAGATTTCGATTGTTCTTCTGGCGCTGTGCGCGGCACTATTCGTGATGCCTTTTTCGGCGTCTGCTTCGACTCAGCCTGAAGGAATTGCGGGGGGGGGGGTGCGAAGATGACCCTTACCTGATCGGAACGTCTGACCAGCTGTATGCGTTTGCGGAATGGTATAACGCGAACGCTTCCGAGCTGTTAGAGGACGAAACGAACGTGTATGTCGAGTTGACCGCCGACATCGATCTGAACGAGGGGTTCACGTTCTCGAGTAATGGCTATGAGGGCGAAGGGACGCCCAGAGAATGGTCGACTATAGGCATAGTTTCCCAAGATTTTAAAGCCATACTGCCGTTCCTCGGCGAATTCGACGGCAACGGCCATACGATATCGGGCATCTACATCAACGAAGACAAGTCGTCGACGCTTGCGACTGGCTTGTTCGGATATTTCGCCGGCTACCTTCATGATCTTAAGATCGAAAATTCTTACATTTCAAGTAAAAGTCCCTGCACGGGTTCTTTCGCAGGCATTTTAGAGGGCACGGCAGAGCGGTGTTCGGCGTCCTCGGTCGTCATCTCCGACGCCAGTGCTGGTGGACTGAATGGAACCGGTGGAATCATTGGCGAACTGCAGGGCTCTTCCTCTGAAGTGCTTGGATGCTCTTTCTCGGGATCCGTCTCTTCTTCCGGTAACCCCTACACGGGTGGCATAGTCGGCGACAACCTTTACGGGCATGTGGCCGACTGCGTGAATAACGGAAACGTGTCGTCTACCTGGGATAAAGTCGGTGGTATCGTTGGGAATAACCAAATTCCCTACAAAGATGACGACCCGGTCGAAGGAAAGTCCGCGGTGATCGAGCGTTGTGTGAACAATGGGAGCGTGTCGGGGGAGAACAGAAACGCCGACTATGTCGGGGGAATCGTCGGCATGAGCTCCTGGTCGAATCACGAATACCAAGGAGCTGTGCTGAACTGCCTGAGCACGGGGGTTATCACCGGCCACACAGCGGGCGGTATAGTAGGCTATCTTGAGACCGATACCGCTGTTTCGGGTTGCCTTAGCACGGGTCGCGTTGTCGGCAGTGGAGTCGTCGGCGGCTTGGTCGGCTCTCAGCTGGAGAGCTGTTCTGTGTCGAATTCCTATTACGTTGAGAGCGGTGCGTCGAGTGCCGTTGGCCGCTTCGGCAGCGCGGACGGCGAATATCTCCCATCTGACGAGGAAAAAATGGATGAGGCGGTCGCCAGGGTGACGGCGGGCCAAGTGTCCAGCGGCGAGACAGAGTGGAAGCTGAACACGGCAGGAGGGGCGCAGGAGAACAGCGGCGTATGGGCAACGGAAAACAGTGCCCCCGCACTCGCGTCGGATGATGTAAGGGCGACGTTCAGAGTCGTGTTCGATTTTCCCGAGGGAACAAGCGATGAAGCTTCCTATTCCGCATCGGACGGGAAAGCGGCTATCCCCGAATCTGCTCAGGGCAAGGCTCTGATTTACCAGATCGAAGGTGTCCAGGCGGTTTTCAGCGAGGACACGATTGTCCTTGGGGACATGGTTGTGTCGGTTTCAGACAAGCTTCCCTGTCCGACTCCGGTTTTCGTCAAAGCGACCGATGCCTTGACTTCTGGGAGTGGCAGCAAAGCGACATTCGTTCTCGAGTCCTCACCCGATGCTGGTACTGTTTTCAAGGTGTACGAGACCGAAGATGGGGATAAAATCGCGGGAACGGCGACGTGGTCTGGAACCTCGTTAACGGTTGACCTCTTCGAGGCGCCTTCAAGTACGAGGGATTACTACATCAGCGCAACGACGCCGATCACGACCGAGAGCGACCGCGCGCGAGTTACGGTAAGCATCAGCTCCGGCGGTTCCGGCTCCGTTTCATCGAGCTATGACGTTACCGTTCCCGATACCGTACTGGGCGGCTCGGTCGAGGCGTCGCCCAAGAGCGCGGTTCCCGGGCAGAAGGTCACCCTGACCCCGAAGGCCGACGCGGGGCACGTGCTCGGAGGCCTCGCCGTGAAGGACGCGAAGGGCAACGAGCTTAAGCTGACCGACAACGGCGACGGCACCTTCTCGTTCGAGATGCCCTCCGGCAAGGTGACGGTAGAGGCGACGTTCCCGGTCATGGCGTTCCCCGACGTGGACTACTCGCAGTGGTACGCGCCCGGCGTCGACTGCATGGCGGGCAAGGGCCTCATGACGGGCTACGGCGGCACGGGCCTCTTCGGCGTGGGCATCACGCTCACCCGCGGCGAGCTCGCCACCATCCTCTGGCGCAACGCGTGCCCCGAGGAGGCCGCGGCCTACGACCCGGCGGTCGCCAAGGACGAGACGGGCATCGAGGGCTCGGCGGACGGCCAATTCTACACCGCCGCCGCCAACTGGGCCGTCGCCAACAAGGTGATCACCGGCATCGTGCGCGAGGACGGCTC
>CAKTSW010000107.1 GCA_934613165.1 uncultured Ellagibacter sp. | reverse complement strand
GCCTTCTTCACCGTCGCCGTGTGGGGCGTTACCTTTGTGTGCACGAAAGTGCTGCTCACTGCCGCGAACCCGATCGAAATCCTCTTCCTCCGCTTCGCGCTCGGCGCGCTCGCGCTCTGTATCATCCACCACCGCGTCACGCCGTTTCTGGGATGGCGCATCGAAGCGCTGTTCGCGGCGGCGGGCGCGACGGGCATCGCGCTGTACTTTCTTATGGAGAACGTCGCGCTCACTATGACGAGCGCCTCGAACGTAGGCGTCATCGTCGCGATCGCACCATTGTTCATCGCGCTCATCGCCTTGTTCGGCACGCGCGAGGAGCACGTCTCGCCGCGATTCTTCGCAGGGTTCGCGCTTGCGATCGTGGGAATCGCCCTCATCAGCTACGAAGGCGCCGGGCAAGGCGACGCGGGGCTTGCCGGCTGCCTTCTCGCCGTGGCGGCGGCACTCGCATGGGCGATCTACTCGACCATCGGGAAAAAGCTCGGCAAGCTGGGGCTTTCCACCATCGCCACCACGAAGCGCACGTTTCTCTGGGGGCTTCTGTTCATGTTGCCGCTTTTGCCGGTCATGGGATTCGGGCAAGGGGCGGACGGGGCCGGCATCGGGTGGATCGTGAATCCCACGATGCTCGCGAACCTGTTGTTTCTGGGGCTTGTCGCGTCGGCCACCTGCTACGTCACGTGGAACAAGGCGGCCGGCATCTTGGGCGTCGTCAGCACGAGCGCCTACATCTACCTTTCGCCCGTCATCACCGTGGCATGCTCGGTTGCCGTTCTCGGAGAGCCTTTGACCTGGCAGATCGCCCTCGGCGCGGCGCTCACGATCGCGGGCCTTCTTCTATCGGAGCGCTAGTTGGCGCGCCCGCGGCGGCGTGCACCTTTTCTGGGCCTTGCAAGACGCACGCCGCCGCAGAGTCAGGCACGGGGATGCGACGTAAGGTGCCAGCCGCCGCACCATTCGCATCGGTAGATCGCGAGGCCCCGCCTCCCGCGCGCCTCGCACCAGCTGCGCGCCTCTTCGGCGTCTTCCCTCGTCGCATAACGATTCTTCTTCTCGCAGGACCTGTAGCGCAGCTGCGCCTCGTGCTGAGCCTCGCCCTGCCTGACGCGCTCGTCCTCAACCGCGAAGACGTCATCGAGCCCGCCGAGCCCGTCTTCGAGCTGCGACTTGAATTCCGCGATCTCCCGCGTCCGCGCCGACCGTTTCCTGCTTCCCATACGCCCTCGCATTCCCCGAAGCCTCTTATCGAGCATCATGGTACGAGCTTACCATCGCGCGCGCTCCTTACGTTGCGAAAGCGTTGCCTTACCTATCGGGCAGTTACCGTGCGCCCGCTTTATCGAACAAACGATGGACGCTTGGCGGATTTTCTTCAATTATCGTACAAATGTTCCTTTCAATTTGATATCTTCATTTCAGAACGTTTGTTCGATAAAAGGGGATAAGGGAATGGGGCAATCATGGTATGTATGCATCGATTTGAAATCGTTTTATGCCAGCGTGGAATGCGCCGATCGGGGCTTGAATCCGTTCACGACCAATCTCGTCGTCGCCGACCCCGATCGGGGCAGCAAGACCATCTGCCTCGCCGTATCACCAGCCCTCAAAGCCCTCGGCGTGCCCGGGCGCTGCCGCGTGTTCGAAATACCCGAGGGCATAGACTACGTGAAAGCCAAGCCACGCATGCGTCGCTACATGGAGGCATCGGCCGAGATATACCGCATCTACCTTAAGCGCATATCGCCCGACGACATGCACGTCTACTCAATAGACGAATGCTTCATCGATGCCACAGGGTACCTCCCGCTCTACCGCACCGATGCGCGGGGTTTCGCGAAATCCCTGATAGAAGACGTGCGCACGCAAATGGGCATCGTCGCCACGGCAGGGGTCGGAACCAATCTCTTCCTCGCTAAAGTCGCGCTCGACGTGCTCGCGAAGCATGCCGACGACGGCATAGGCATGCTCGACGAGGAAACGTTCCGCCGAACCATGTGGTTCCACCGGCCCATAACCGACATTTGGAACATCGGTCCGGGAATCGCCCGGCGTCTCGAGAAGTACGGCGCGCGCGACCTTGCAAGCGTGGCCGCCATGCGCGAGGAAACGCTCTACCGCGAATTCGGGAAGAACGCCGAGTACCTCATCGACCACGCCTGGGGGCAGGAACCGTGCACCATGGCGGAAATCCATTCGTACACGCCGACCGGCCATTCCCTGTCGAGCGGACAGGTGCTCGAGCGCGACTACACGCGAGAAGAGGCGCGGATCCTCGTGCGCGAAATGGTTTACGACAGCACTCTCGAATTAGTGGAACTCGGGCTCGCCTGCGGGCAGATCATGCTCTCGGTAGGCTACGCCCGCCCTAAAGGCGCATGGAAGGGAATTGCCACCATCGACTGCGGGCACGGGAAAATCCCCGCGAACGGCCGTAAGCTCGGAGCGTATTCCAGCGGAACCAAGAAGCTCGCGCGGCGAACGAATTCCGAGCGAGAGCTGATGAAGGGCTTCAACGAGCTGTTCGACGAGACCGTGGACGCCTCGCTCGCGATCAGACGGGTGAACATAGGGCTTGGCGGCCTTCTGCCCGAAAGCTACGCGACGGCAACCCTGTTCGACGACGTGTCCGCGCAGGAAAAAGAGCAGGCCCGCCAAAAGGCAGCCGTGGCCATCCGCCGCAAGTTCGGGAAGAACGCCCTCCTGCACGGCACGAGCCTGCAGAAAGCGGCCCGCGCGCAAGAACGGAACACGCAGATAGGAGGTCATCATGCCTAAGGCTCCTTCCACCGCGTCGAGCGCAGCTCGGCAGGAAGCGAACTCGGAAGAAGTAGATTTCGCCCAGGAGCGGTGGGCAATAATGAAGGCAAGCGGGCTGTCGAAGCCCGAGAAAGATTATCGGCTCGCAACGCTTCGCGCGCTTGAAAGGAAGTGCGCAAACGAGGGTCTGCACAAAGCGCACGCTCGCAGCGACCGGGCGCGGCAGTTCATGCCGTTCGCCGCGTTGAAGGGGTACGAAAAGCTCATCGAAACCGAGGAGGCCGATTCGCTTACGAGAACAGAAGGAACGCCTTCGCGAGAACGAACCCGATAACGCCGCATGCAGGGAACGTGATGACCCATGCAAGCAGCATGTTCTTGGCGATGCCCCAATTCACGCGCTTCACGCTCTTCGACGCTCCCACACCCATGATGGCGGACGTGTTGCAGTGGCTCGTGGAAACGGGCATGCCGGTAAGACTCGCGAAAAGGAGGGTAAACGTGGTCGAGAAGTTCGCCGCAACGCCCTGGTACTTTTCGAGCTTCACCATATCCATGCCGACGGATTTGATGATGCGCTTGCCGCCGACAACCGTGCCGAGCGTGATGGCGGCCGAGCAGATGATCATGATCCACAGGGGGAACCCGCTCGAATCGGGAGTCGAGCTGCCGAACGACAACGCCACGCCGAGCATCGCGATCGACATGAACTTCTGGCCGTCCTGCGCGCCATGCAAGAACGAAAGCGCGACCGCGCAGAGGTCCTGGATCACAATGAAGAGGCGGTTGGCGTTGTCGCGGTTGACGCTGCGGAACAACAGCTCGATGAGCTTCGTGAAGATCCACCCGAGGATGAAGCCCGCGACGAGCGAGAACACCATGCCGTAGATGACCTTCGCCCATTCTGCGGGAACGACGCCCGCCCAACCGTTAAGGGCAATGGCGCCGCCCGTGATGCCGGCGATAAGCGAATGGGATTTCGAACAGGGGATGCCGAACACCCAGCACACGACGCCCCAGGCGATGGCGCCTATCATGGCGGCGACTAACGCGAGAAGCGCGGCGTTCGTGTCGCCCGAGAAGTCGACCATCCCGAACATCGTCTTCGCAACGGCGGTGGAGATGAACGTCATGCCTACAAGGCCCACAAAATTAAAAACAGCCGCTAGGGCGATAGCGGCATTGGGAGAAAGGCAGCGAGTTGAAACGACGGTGGCGATAGCATTCGGGGCGTCGGTAGCGCCGGAAACGGCGGTAACGCCGATGACGAGGATGAGGATAACGAACAAAATAGGCTGAGCCATCGCCTGCGAAAGGAAGTCAACGAACGTTAAAGCCACGGAAACCTCATCTGTATGTAAAGGGCAACTGCCCTCTGAACTTGCACTTTATGAATTTTTTACCAACCCGAAACATTGTAGCCGCGCGAAAGCGTCGCAGAGCGCGATATCGGTAGCGTGCAAAAAATGTACGCAGGCGCACATGCCGCCTGCACGGACGCGCGTTGGAATACAATGGGGCCGAGGCAACTATCGATCAGTCGGCCGGCACCGGCCGCAAAGGAGCATTTCATGGAACGCATTGCGAGCTTTTCCGTCGACCATACCCGCCTGCTTCCCGGCGTCTATGTATCCCGTAGCGACGCCGACGAGAAAACCGGCTGCATCACCACGACGTTCGACCTGCGCATGACCGCGCCAAACCGCGAGCCCGTCATGGACACCGCCGCCGTTCACGCAATCGAGCATCTCGGCGCGACCTTCCTGCGCAACGACGAGGAATGGAAGGATCGCGTTATCTACTTCGGCCCCATGGGGTGCCGCACCGGCTTCTACCTCGTCGTGTTCGGCGCATACGAGCCCGCCGAAGTGGCTGACCTTGTTCGCCGCCTGTTCGAGTTCGCGCGCGATTTCGAGGGAGAGATTCCGGGAGCCAAGCCCGAAGAATGCGGCAATTATCATGATTCCGACCTCAACCAGGCGAAATGGTGGTCCCGCCGCTATCTCGATGAAACGCTTACGAAGCTTTCCGACGCGAACACGCACTATCCCGCGCTGCTCGACTAGGAAGGCGGTCCGATGACTCGTACGGATAAGAGAATCGGCATTATCGGCGCGATGGACGTCGAGGTCGAGCTCCTTCGGGACGCGATGCACTCCGAAGGGCCGGTCGAGACCAAACGCATCGCGGCGATGGAGTGCACGATGGGCACGCTTTCGGGCGCCCCGGTCGTGGTCGCGCAATGCGACGTCGGCATGGTGAACGCCGCCGCGTTCACTCAAATGCTCATCGACCGCTTCGACGTCGCCGGCATCGTGAACACCGGCGTCGCCGGCTCGCTCGACGCGACGATCGACATCGGCGACATCGTCGTCGCAACCGATGCCGTGAACCACATCATGGACGTAGGCAACCTCGGCTACGCACCTGGTCAGACCCCCGGCCTTGACGCCCTCGCCTTTCCCGCAGACGAGCAATGGCGCCAAGCCGCGATGGCAGCGGCGGCAGAGCTCAAGATCTGCGCATGCGAGGGACGCGTGGCCTCGGGCGACCGCTTCGTGCGGGAAGAGGCCGACAAGGACCGCATCCGCGACACCTTCGACGCAAGCTGCTGCGAAATGGAGGGGGCCGCGATTGCGCAGACGTGCTGGCTCAACCACGTGCCGTTCGCCATCGTCCGCGCCATCTCCGACAAAGCCGACGGCACCGATTACATCGACTACCCGACGTTCGAGGCCCAGGCCGCCAAAACATGCGCCGAGCTCGTCATGCGCATGGTAGGAAAGCTTTCCTAAGAAAAAAGCAATCGAGAATCCGAAACGACCGTGGAAGAACACCCTGACGGAAACGCCTTCGCCGCGCGCGCGAACACCCTGCTGAGGCGGCAAGGCGCGCTCACTCCCCTCATCCTTTTCA
>CAKTSW010000106.1 GCA_934613165.1 uncultured Ellagibacter sp. | reverse complement strand
GAACGAGGTTCCCTCGCCTTCGCGGCTCGTGAAGGAGATGGTGCCGCCCATCTGCTCGACAAGCCCCTTCGAGATGGAAAGCCCGAGCCCCGTGCCACGGTACGTGGTGCGCGCGTCGTCGCGCTCCTCCTGCATGAACGGCTCGAACGCATGCTTCTGGAAGTCCTCGCTCATGCCGATTCCCGTGTCGATGCAGGCGAATTTGAGCACCGCGACATCATCGCTGCATCCGATTTCCTTGCACCATACGGTGACGTTGCCACCCTCCTTGTTGTAGAGAACCGCGTTTTGCGCCAGATTCATGAGAACCTGCTTGAGGTGCTTGGGGCTGCCGAGAAGGTGCTTGTGCGTCACGTCGACGAGCGAGCGGTTGACCGCGAAGCCGATATGGCGCCGGTTCGCCTGGATCTGGGCAAGGGAGTTCGATTCGCGCAGAAGCTCGATCACGTCGAACGGCGCGCTGTCAAGCGTGGTGCCGCCGCTTTCGAGCTTGTTCATGTCGAGGACGCTGTTCACGAGCGACAGCAGGTAGCCCGAGGCCTCCCACACCTTGTCGCGGCATTCGCGCTGCTTCTCCTCGTCGCCTTCGAAGCGCCCCATCATCTCGACCATCCCGCGGATGCCGTTGATGGGCGTGCGGATGTCGTGGCTCATGCGGCGGAGGAAGTCGGCCTTGGAAAGGTTCGCCAAGCGTGCCTCCTCGACGGCATGCTCAAGCTCCTTCTTCTGGCGCTCAAGCTCCGCGTTGGTGCTGACGAGCTCAGCATTGGCCCGGGCGAGCTCCTCGTTTGCGAGGGCGAGCTTTGCCGTATAACGAGCGTCGCTTTCCTTTTGCTCGATCGCCATGCGGTCGACCTTGCGCGTCGCATGGTAAAGATCATCGGTGTCGCACACCGAGGCGAGCCACACCCGCCCGCCGTCGTGCCCGGGAAGATCGCGCTTGAAGATGCGGGTGCGAAGCTCTCCCGTTTTCGAGCAGAGATGCAGTTCATGCGCGCCGGAAAGCGCGGCGAACTCGGCTTCGGTGCAATCGCCGCAGACCAGCTGGTCCATGCGCATGCTCGTCGCAGCCTCGAATTCCTCGATGTATTCGTACCCGAGCATCCGAAGCACGAGGTCGCTCACCAAGACGATAGGGAAACCGGGGTCGAACGAGCCGCCGAGGATGCCGACGCCGTGGTTTTCGCACAGAAGCGCCTGGATCTCCTCGTCGATTCGGAGCGAGGAATACGGAAGCTCCTCAGCGTAGTAAAGGGCTTCCCGATAGTCGCTTTTCACCATCATCGCATGCCTCGATTTCTCGTGCTTGCACAGAAAATGCGTCTATTTTACCAGAACAGGCAATCGACGAGGTCCCTTATCCTCAATGAAACCTACCGAAACGCTATGCAAGTCGGTAACGCCCCGAAACGCGCAGCTCATCGCACGTTTTCGGGGCGTTGAAGCTCAGTAAGCGACGTTACGAGATCCTCGCGCCATCCGCTCCATCGATGGCGATATTAGCCTTGAAAAAGGATGATAGGGCCCTTATCGCGTTCGCGACGTCGCGGGTGCCCGCGGTCTCGAAGCTCGAATGCATGGCGAGCTGGGCGATTCCCACATCGACCCCGTGCATGCTCACTTGGGTGTTCGACAGGTTGCCCAAAGTCGAGCCGCCGGGCATGTCGCTACGGTTCGCGAACGCCTGGTACGGCACGCCCGCGTCGTCGCACACGGCGCAGAACACGGCGCGCGAGAACGCATCGGTACAGTACTTCTGGTTGGCCGCTTCTTTCACGACGATCCCGCGGTTCAGGGCGACGCGGTTGCCCTCGTCGTACTTCTCGGGGTGGTTGGGGTTCACCGCGTGCGCGTTGTCGCAGCTCACGAGCATCGACTTCGCGAGCGCGCAGCGAAGCTCCTCGGGCGTGCGGCCGAGCGCCCCGTTCAGGCGCCCAAGCGCGTCGGCCAGAAACGTCGACAGGGCACCCTGCTTGGTGTTCGAGCCGACCTCCTCGTTGTCGAAGCATGCGAGCACCGTGACGTCGTGGGGGTTGTCGGCCGCGAGGAACGCCTCGAGCGAGGTGTAGGCGCACGCGAGGTCGTCGAGCTTCGGCGCCGAGACGAACTCGTTTTCCCATCCCCACACGCACGGCTTCTGGCGGTTCACCAGGAAGAGGTCACGGGATAAGATGTCGCCCGCGTCGACGCCGAGGTCGCGTGCGATGCGCTCGTCGAGCGATCCTTTCCCCAAAAGCCCCGCCGACACGACCGGGCACAGATCGACCTGGCGGTTCGGCCCGAACGACTGGTTGATGTCGCGCTGGATGTGGGGCGGCATGCTGGGGATGAGCGCCACGTCGCCGGCGCTTTCGTACAGGCGGCTTTCCACGCGGGCGCCGTCGCGCACCATCACGCGCCCGGCGAGCCCGAGCGGGCGATCGAACCAGGTGTAGTCGACCGCGCCGCCGTACACCTCCACGTTGAGCCGTAGCGTGTCGGCCGAGCCTGAAAGCTCACCTTCCGCCTTCACCTTGAACGTGGGCGAATCGGTGTGCGACGCCGCCACCTGAAAGTGGTAGTCATCGAGCGAAGAGCCCACCTTGAAGGCGACAAGGCTCGAGTTATTGCGCACGGTGTAGCACCGGCTGCCGCGATCCACGCGCCACGGCTCGCCTTCTGGCAGGTAGGCGAACCCGGCCGCGTCCAAGCGCTCGCGCAGCGTGCGAACCGTGTGGAACATGCTCGGGCACGAATCGATGAACTCCGCAAGGCCGCGCGCCGCCGCGACTTCCTCGTCGGAAACGGCTGCGGCTTCCTTCCCCACCGGCTGCGATTCGATAGGCTCGGCTTCCTTCGAGCACTCCATGTGCGCCCCTTCCCCGACGGCGCACGCAGCGCGCTACGCCATCATCTTCGACTCTTCGACCTTTTCGACGAACCAGATGATAAGCTTCTCCGTCGGCTTTCGCAGCACCAATCCCAAAAGCAGCGTCGGCGCGACGAACAACAGCAGGTAGCCGAGGTGCACGAAGAAGTCGCCGTTGTACACGCCGAACATGGCCGCGCGCATCATGTCGATGGTGTGCGTCGCCGGCAAAAACACGCTGATCACCTGGAAGAAGTCGGGCAGAAGCTGCAGCGGGTAGGCGCCGCCGCCGCCCGTGACCTGCAGGATGAGGATGACGACGGCGATGGCCTTGCCCAGGTTCGCGAACGACACGACGAGCGTGTAGATCATGAGCGAGTCCACAAGCCCCGACACCCAGAAGCACACCATGAACAGCACAGGGTCGGTCACCTGCACGCCGAGGAAGAGCATGTTGCCAAGCCCCACGACGGACGTTTGGAGCAACGACAAGAACCCGATCACGCAGTAGCGGCCGAAGTACAGCTCGCGCGGCTTGGGGTTGTCGAGCGTGGCGAGCTGCTTGTCGGACACACGCGGCTTGATGGCCACGAGCAGAAGCAGCGCGCCGATCCAGATGGCGAGCGAGGTGTAGAGCGGCGCCATCTGCGAGCCAAAGTTGTTGGCCGGGAACACCTCGTGACGGTCGAGCGCCACCGGGGACGCCACCGCCGACGCGAGCGCCGCCGGGTCGGACCCGATCGCCTCGCGCAGCTTCTCGACGTCGCCCGAGGAAAGCGCCGCCCGCAGGTTCGTGGAGAGCTCGGTGAGCTTGCCCGCGGTCTGCGAGAGCTCGGACTGGGCGTCGGCGAGCTTGTTCTTCGCGGAGTCGAGCTTGCCCGCCACGGAGTCCGCGTCGCCCGCAAGGTCCGAAGACGCCGCATCGAGCTTCGACGCGCCGTCCTTCAAGGTGGACACCGCGTTTTGCACCGAGGCGGAAAGCTTGTTGAGCCCCGGCAGGATGTTCTCGTCGTAGTCGGCCTTCACCGACGAGAGGCTCTGCGCCGCCTTGTCGGCCAAGTCCTGGATCTCGGTGCGCTGGGCCACCGCGTCGCCGTAGCCCTTCTCAATCGAGTCCGCGGCCGAATACAGCGAGCTCGCGAGCTTGTCGAGCAGGTCGATCGACTCGTCTATCTGCGACAAGAGCACGTCGATGAGCGGGACGTAGTCCGCGTCCACGCTGCCCTTCAGCTCTTCGAGCGCGCGCTTTATCGACTGCAGGTCGCTCACCTCGGTCTCGACGATCGCGGCGCGGGAACGCAGGTGCGCCGTCGTGTCGCCCGTGAGCTCGCCCACGTTGTCGTACACGTCGCTGATCTGCGCGCTTATGCCGAGGTACCCTTCCGCCGAGGCGCTGATCGCCTGGGAAAGGGAGTCGGTCGAGGAGCTGAGGGCGTCCGCGATTCCCGTGGCGGCGTCCCCGCCGTCGCGGGCGATGTCGCCGACCTTGCCCGCCTCGTCCTTCGCCTGCGACAAAAGGTCGCCCGAGTTCGAGATGAGCGACTTCGACGAGTCGATGAGCTGCGAGTACATGCCGAGCACCGATGACGCCGACGTCATCTGGCTCGCCATGGAGTCGATATGGTCGGCGAGCGTTCCCACCACGCCGCTCAAGCCCGCGTCCTGCGAGTACTTCGACAGCGCCGACACGATGGAAAGCGCCACGTCGGAAAGCGTTTCGGTGAAGACCTCGTTCACCTGGGTCGACACCTGGTCGGCACCCTGGTCGGTCACCTTCGGCGCGATCGCGTTCTTCTTCTCGTTGGCGTAGTAGACGATCTGCGCGTGGTCGACCTCGTCGGAGTAGAAGGTCATCATGTCGCGGCTGAAGCTCTTCGGTATGACGACGGTCGCGTAATAGCGCCCCGACTTCACGCCGTCGAGCGCGTCGTCCTCGTCGGTGAACGTCCAGTTCAGCTGGTTGTTCGCGCGCAGCTGGCCCACCACCTGGTCGCCGACGTTTATCTCCAGCGGCACAAGATCGCTTTCGTAGCCCTCGTCGGAGTTGGCCACGGCGACGGTGAGGTTGCCGGTGTTGCCGAAGGCGTCCCAGCACGCGATGACGTTGTACCACGTGAAGATCGACGGCAGGAACACGAGCCCGATGACGATGATCACGGTGATCGAGTTGTTGAACAGGTGCTTCAGGTCGGTTTTGAAGATGCGCCAAATGTTTCTCATCTATCGCACCTCCCCTTCGTCGTCGCCCGTCCGCTTCGCATGCTTGCCAAAAGGCTCCTCCTCGGGCGGCGCCGCCTTGCCGTGCTTGCCAAGGGGCCGCGTCGTCCCCGCCACCGCGGAGGCCGCCTGCGCGACCAGGGAGCCGCGGGCGGCCGTCGCCTTCTTCCCCTCGGCGTAGATGCGGCGCACCTCCTCGTCGGGCATGTCGACGAGCGACGCCTGGCGCTCGATGTTGTCGCGGACGAACTCGACCACGACGAGGAACACGAGTATCAGCACGAGCCACAGAAGCCACAGCGTGAGCGTGACGACCTTTTCCATCTCCGTCGTGGCGAACACGATGGCGATGATCGCGGGCACCGCGATGCCGATCACGATGGCGCCGCGTTTCAGGCGCGGGTACCACCGGATGAAGCGAGCCGCATGCGTCGTCATGCGATGACGGAAGTCGTCACGGTCGGAAAGCACGCGCACGAGCTGCGCCATGCGGAAGCGGCGCTCGGGCAAGTGCACCTCTTCGCCGTTGATGATGTCGGAGCGCTCGATGCGGTTCGCGAACAGGCGGATAAGGTTCGAGAAGTACGGGCGCAGGAAGATGCCGATGGCCATGAAGACCGCGAAGAACACCGCGAGCG
>CAKTSW010000105.1 GCA_934613165.1 uncultured Ellagibacter sp. | reverse complement strand
GCGGATCTTCTCGGTCGGAAGCTGGTTGAACTTCTCGGTGCCGAGCATGGTTTCGACCTTGTGCTCGATCGGCTGGCCGTGGCAGTCCCAGCCGGGCACGTAGGGGGTGCGGAACCCGCGCATCGCCTTGTAGCGGTTGATCATGTCCTTGGAGATCTTGTTCTGGGCATGGCCGAGGTGAATCGGGCCATTCGCGTACGGAGGACCGTCGTGCAGGACGAACGGCTCGTTGTCCTTGTTCTTTTCCTGCAGCTTCTCGTAAACGTGGTCCTCTTCCCACTTCGCCAAGCGCACGGGCTCGTTTTTGGGCAAGTTGCCCCTCATCGCGAAGTCGGTCGTAGGCAGGTTCATCGTTTTTTTGTAGTTGCTCGCCATGAAAGCGACCCAGCCTTTCCCGAAGATTACTCGCAACATGCGCTTTGCGAAGCGCATGGTATTCAAACCGTTAGATTATATGCGAAGAACAAGGCTTGGGCGGGTGCAGGAACCCATATCCTCGATAACCGCAACCGATAACCGGCGCAAGGGGATAAGAGGAGGCCGCGCGAACGACCCTCGCCTATCACTTCCTCGCGGCGAGGGCGCTTGAGAGGACGGCTGCCAGCTTGTCGGGTTCGATCGGCTTCGACAGGTGCGCGTTCATGCCGCTTGCGAGCGAGCGCTTGATGTCGTCGTCGAACGCGTTCGCGCTGGCTGCGGCGATGAACACGCGCGACGCGTCGTCGCGGTCGAGCGCACGGATGGCGCTCGCGGCCTCGAGCCCGTTCATCACGGGCATCATCACGTCGAGGATGACCGCGTCGTAGTACCCCTCGGGCGAGCGCGAGAATTCCTCGAGCGCCTGCTTACCATCCTCAACGCCATCGACCTCAAGCCCCAGATCGGAAAGCATCGTCGTCACGATCTCCATGTTGAGCTCGTTGTCCTCGGCCACGAGCACGCGACGCCCTGTGAGGTCGCACACAGGCACCGGCTTCGCGCGGCCGCCCTCACGCGGGCTCGCTGTCTTCAGGCGCAGGGTGAAGGAGAACGTGCTCCCGCGCCCCACCTCGCTTTGAAGCTCGATACGGCTGCCCATCATGCGGACGAGCCGGTTGCAGATGGCAAGCCCCAGGCCCGTTCCCTGCTGGCGCGCCGACGTGGTGTCGACCTGCTCGAATTTCTGGAAGATGCGCTTCTGGTTCTCCTCATCGATGCCGAAGCCCTCGTCCTCGACCGAGAACAGCACATCGGACGTGCCGTCGTCGTGGGGCGTCTCATGCACGCGGAGCGTGACAGTGCTGCCAGGGTCGGAATACTTCATGGCGTTGCCGAGGAAGTTGATGACGATTTGGTTGATGCGCAGCTCGTCACCGTTGAACCAGGTGTGCGTAAGCCTGATGTCTTCGCGGTAGACCTGGTTCTTCTCCTTGAACTTCGCCTCGAGAAGCGAGCGCGTGCCCGCGAGCATCGCCGCCAGATCGAAATCGGCCGCGACGAGCGTCATCTTGCCGCTCTCGATCTTGCTCATGTCGAGGATGTCGTTCAGAAGCCCGAGCAGATAGCGCGACGACTTGCTCACCTTCTTCAAACATTCGAGACGCCCCTCGTCGGTCTGCCCCTCCTTCAGCGCGATGTCGGTCATGCCGATGATGCCGTTCATGGGCGTGCGGATCTCGTGCGACATGCGCGCGAGGAAGTCGGACTTCGCCTGGGCCGACTGGTCGAGATGTTCCTGGTTGACGCGGTTCTGGATGATGGTCGCGACCTCCCACAGCGCGTTCGAAGCGGCTTCGTCTTGGAGCAGCGCCTCGTCGACGCCGAGCATCACGATGCCGCCCGCGTACACGCCCTCCTCGCTGATGGAGAAGGCGACGCCTTCAGGGATGCGCCCCGCACCCGCGAAGAGGCTTTTCGCCGCAAGCGATTCCGACGTCGAGTGAAGCGTCGCGAGCGCAAGCCCCTGCCCGAACGCTTCGAAGTCGGCTTCCGAGCATCGGTACACCGACGTCGTGTCGCCCTCGGAAACCGGATGCCATGCGTAGAGCACCGACGTGGCGAGGTAGTCGCTCAGAAACGAGGTGACGATGAGGTTCTCCAGCCCGAAACGCGCCTGGAGGCGCCGCGCGAGCAGATCGAGCCCGGCGGTAAGCGAGAAGCGGCGGTCGAGCAGGTTGAGCGCGAGCGACGAGAGATTCATCTGGCGCACGTACCCCATCGAGACCACGGGCGAGAACGGGGAAAGGTCGCCTACGGGACGGTCGGTCCCCTTGCGCACCGCGACCAGGCAATCGCCGGCGAGCGAATCGCTCAAAGCGGCCCGCGCCTGCTTGACGAGCATCTCCGTCGACTCGCGGCCCGACGAGACCGCGATGCCCGCCGTGAAGCGCAGCTTGAGCACGCTTTCGCGCACAAGGGCGGTGAAGCCCCGCCTCAGCGACTCGACGGCCGCAACGGCATCGTCGACCCGAGCGCCGCCGAACCACACAAGGACGGAATCGGCGCTCGAACGCACCTTCACCGTGCAGGCGCACGGCACGCTCTCGGCCGCCTTCGACGCGAGCGTCGAGAGGTCCTCGAGCAGGACATCGCCGAACGTGATGCCGAAGTCGCGAACGATGTCGGAGAATCCCAGCACGTCGACGAGGACGAGCACGCCGTCGAAACGGGACTCGCGCGCCGCGTCGATGGCCTCGATGCCGGCATCGAGGCGGAAAAACGTCGTCAACGGGTCGAGCGAGCGTTCGCGGTCAAGCTCGATTTCCCGCTGCTTGCGCTCGGTGACGTCGCGAATGTAGCCCACGACGTAGCGATAATCCGCATCCCTGTCGGTAAGCAGGTTCGTGTGGATGCACAGCCACTTGGTCGCGCCACCGAAGACTCGGATGGGCATCTCGGTGACGACCTTCTTCGACCCCTCGACGAAAAGCGCGATGAGCTTCTCGCGGTCGGCGGCGGAAAAGTAGCGCTTGACGATCTCCTCGTCGCAGCGGGCAAGCGACCAGATGCCGTTATGGTGCTCGCTGTTCACGATCTCAATCGTCTGCTCGTCTTCGCGGTAGGTGAAGAACACGTCGCTCGAGCTTTCGATGGCGATGCGGTAGCGTTCCTTTTCCTCGCGCAGCTGGTTCGTCGTTTCGATCTCGGCCTCGGTGGCGCTTTGTATCGCCGAATGCAGCTCGTCGATCTCGCGGACATGCGACGGCTTGAACGACCGCAGTCCCTCGATGCCCCCGCGAACACTCTTCATGAGACGGCCCACGGGCGCCGTCGCACGGCGCACGACGAGGACCATGACCGCCATCCCGACGAAAAAGCACGCGACGATCGTGGTGAAGATCCCGCGATAAGCGACATCGCCCAAGTCGTATACCGACGATTCGGACACGAACCCGACGAGAACCCAGTTCGTGCCGTTGTAGGGAACGTTGCCGTTGTAGAGCTTGAGCGACGAGGTCACCGCGAAGACGCCCTCGTCCCCTATGTTCGAATCAGCCACGCGGAAGAAGCTGTCATGGTCGGTGGCGTCGAGCTCGAACGCGCCGTTTTCGCGCTTCACCGCGTCGAACAGCGCGCCGGTGCCCGCGATGGGCTGGTAGGTGCCGTCGCCCAAATCGACCGCGAGCGCATAGCCGGCCTTCATGTTCCGATCGAGGTCCTGCACGACGAAGTACGAGTTCGCGAGATAGCTCGTCGAGACCTCGGTGCCGAGAACGCCGTAGACGACGCCGTTGTACTCGAGGGGAACGGAGTAGGTGATCATCTCGTGGTTGTCAACGGTGCTGTCCTCGAGCACGAACGGATAGGACCAAAACCCCAGGTTCGCCGGGTCGGCGCTCGGGTACTCAAGCGCCGCGCAATACGGCTCGTAGAAGTAATCGTCCGCCGCGCGCCCTCCCTTGCCCTTAAACGAGAACGTCGGGGCCCAGGAGCTATCGAGCGTGATGCTCGACGCGCGAGCAAGCGATTTGTCGCCCCGTTCGAGGTAGATGTCGGAATTCGTGTCGGTCTTCGACGTCGGGTCCGAATCGCGAAGGAAGAAGCCGCCGTTTTGGGACGCCTGCGCCGGGTCGTCGGCACCTGCCAGCACGAGAAAGACCCCGCACGAAGTGTCGCGCCGCAAATATTCGAGCAGCTCGGAGAAGACGGCGCTCGAATACTCGCGCTGCATATCGGCGTCACCGAGGAAATCCCCAACCGTCGCGTTTCTCCCCGCGATGATTTCGGCGAGCGCGATGTTCAGGTAGGACGATTCCTTCTGGATCGAGCTCCACTGGTCGACCATCGAGCCCTCGAGCGAGACGGCACGGTTTTCCACCATGTGCCTGTCGATGTCGATCGAGTTGCCTTGGAGCGTCTCGCGCGTGCCGCTCGCGAGCAGCGCCGAAAACGGCAGCAAACCTTGCACGAGGACCACGCACAAAAGGGGGACGAGCAGAAGCTGGGCGATGGTAATCGTCTTTTTCCTCATGCTCGAGCCCCCTTTCCTTCGTTTTCGGCGGTTGCGCCGTTATTTCGATTTCGCCTGTTCGATCGCGGCAACGAAGCCGTCGTACCACGCGTCGAACGCCGCGTCGGTCACATAGGGCGCCACCGCGTCTTCATGCGATGCGCCGCCCTCGATCGCGGAAACGACGGCCGCTCGGTCCGCCTTCGCCTTGTCCGACAGGTTGTAGTCGAACACCTTGCGCACCGCGTAGCTGTTCGACGAGGCAACGGGGGTGTAGAAGTCCGTGCCGTCGAAGGAATCGAAGACGGTCGCAAGCGCGTCATGAGCCTTCGGGGCGATCGAGATGCCCTCGTCGGAAACCACCTCGTCGAGCGCCTCGGTCGAGTTCGCCTCCTTCAGAACCGGCAGGTACGCCGAGTCGCTTACGAAACGCAGGTTGTTCTCCTTGGCGGTGAACCATTTCAGGAACTCGCACGCCGCGTACTCGTGCTGGTCGTCCGATTTCGTCACGGCCATGGAAGCGCCCTGCTGGACCTGGGTCCGGCTCGACCCTTCCATGACGGGGGCCGCAACGACGAGGTAGTCGATCGCCTTCGCTCCGTCGTCGTCGATGACCTGGTCGGGGAAGTACATCGCCGAGGACGTCGAGCCCGTGTAGGCGATGAGGTCGCCCGTCTTCATGTCGTCGGAACGGAACTTGCCGATGCTCGTGAAGTACCCGTTCACGTACGGAACGTAGTAGCAATCCCACAGCTTCTTGATCTTGTCTTTGTCGACGTTCACCACGGCCTTGCCGTCCTCGGCGGAAAGCAGGTCGATCCCCATCTGCTTCATGGCGATGACGAAGTAGTTCGACATCGAGTCGCGGCCGTAGAACGCCTTGCCGTCGTTTGCGACGTCGGGCGTTTGCGCGTCGGTCCATTCGTAGTAGCGCTTCGCGACGTCGGCGATGCCCTCGAACGTGGAGAGCTCGTCGGTCGTCGTCCCGGTCGCCTCGGCGAAGGGCTCCCAGTCGGTCTTGTCGATCATGGTGATCTCGGTGGATTTCGCGACGGGGAACAGGTACAGCGCGTCGTCGCCGTCGAAGTAGCCTTCGCTGACATAGCCGTCGACGTATCGGGAAAGCTCGTCTGCGCTCACGTACTCGGCGACGTTGGCGAGCTTGCCGTCCTGTTCAATCGAGTAAGCGGTGTCGGCGTAGGTGGAGAACACGTCAGGCAGCTTGTCGGCGCCGACGTCGCCGGCCGCGGAGGCCGTGACGGCCTTTTCAAGGTCGGAGACGGATCCTTTGCTGTAGCCC
>CAKTSW010000104.1 GCA_934613165.1 uncultured Ellagibacter sp. | reverse complement strand
CGTCTACGCCCTCGGCGAGCGCCTGGTTCGCGAGGATCTCCTCGGTGCAGCAGATGACCGGCGCCGACGTGTTGATGTGCACGTCGCCTGTGATCATGCCGACGTTCTCGCGCCCTAGAAGCTCGACCAGGTTGAAGAACTTTTCGCTCACGAGCGCCTTGATGGGAGCGGTGTAGTACGACCGCTCGCCGAAGCACATCGCGATGAAGTGCATGCCGAGCGCCACGAGCGACTTGCCCGAGCCGGTCGGCGTGCCCAGGATGACGTGGTCGCCCACCATGATCGACATGAGCGCCTCTTCCTGATGCGGCCACAGCTCTATGCCGCGCGACGCCACCCAGTCGCAGAACGCCTCGAAGGCTTCCTCCTCGGTCAGGTCGGGGTGCTCGTCGTAGAGCTTGCAGGCAAGCGCGCCCAGCTCGCCGGGGCACGATGCCTCGCGCGCCGCCGAGGCGAGCAGGGCTGTTTCGTCTTCGAATGCGTGGTCTGCGGAATCGGGCACAATCGCTCCTTGCGTCAGGGGAAACGGCGGGCGCGCGAAACCGCGCGCCCCGTCGAGAAATCGTTTGGATTCAGTGTAGCGCACCGCCCTCTCGCGCGCTGAAATGCACACCCGATGCGCGGAAAACCCCTTACGCCCCGGCCGCTTCGAGCGCGCGGCGCAAGTGCGCCCTATACCCTTCGGCAAGCGAGGCGGGAGAAACGACGCGCACCTTGCCACCGAGGCACGCGAGCCAGCCGTAGAGCGCAGGCCCCGCGACGACCCGCGCCGTCACCTGCGCCTGCCCCTCTTCGCCCGCGGAAACCTCGACGTCGGCGCCAAAGCGGTCGATCACGGCGTCCATCGCCTCATCCGCCGCCAAAAACGTCGCCTCGATCGCGCATTGGGGATCGCCGCCCAGAAGCGAGTCCTCGAACGCCTCGAGATCGAAGGAGCCGTCGTAGGAGACGCGGCGGGCCGGCTCGTCGCACACCTCGACGTAGTCCATGCGATCGACGCGGAACGCCGCAAGCTCCCCTTCGGCGGCACCCGACGCCACCAGGTAGTACGAGCCCTTCGAGCAGACAAGGTCGAGCGGCGTCTCGACGTAGCGCTCGTTGCCGGGGCGCATGGCCTTTTGCTTGGCCGCGTCGAAGCGGAAATAGCGGAACGACACCTTCCGCTTGGACGCCAGGGCTTCGTTGATGCGGTCGATCTTCGCGAAGGCCGAATCCCCCTGCACCTTGACCCGCCCGGCGACCTGGATGCGCCCGTCGAGCTTGGCACGGTCACATTCGGGGGCCAGGCCCTTCAAGCGGCGCACGAGCGCGTCGGCACGGCGCTGCGTGAGCTCGGCCGACGATTGAATCGCGCAGGCGATGTCACGCAAATCGCACGCGTCGAGCTCGCGGGAGGCGAGCGCGTATTCCGCAGGGGCGCGCTGGAGCACCTTGACGTCGAGGCCGAATTCGCGCAGCGACTCGATGTCGCGGTAGACCGATTTGCGCTCGGCCTTGATGCCGCACGCCTCGAGCTCCTTTAGGATGGCGCTCATCGTGAGGCCGTGCTCGGCGGACGTCTTCTCGCGGAGCATTTTCATGAGGTAAAGAAGCTTCAGTTTCTGGACGTTGACCATAACGAAGGCTCCTTATCGCTAAGAGAAATAATGCATGCTTATTATATCGCTACGTTTTCCCTGATGAATAAGCGTTTATGACACAAAACGCGTCGTTTATTACATTTCAACCGTCCCATTGTTGGTTCAGACTTACCTCACGGTTGCCAAGCACCCTTGGATTTCGGTGCCCCTTTTAGGGGACAGCCGGCCCCGCGACGCGCGGCGGGCCCCGCGCCCGCCGCATGCGCCCTCGCCCGCAGCGCGCATGCCGCAGGCGAGGGCGCGGCGGGTCGGCTATAATTCGATATCGCACGAAACGCAATCACGCTCGATCATTGGATGTGACGACATGCAAGCACGAAGAACCGCAAACGAGGCGCTCGACCGCGCGCTTTCCCACTACGACACCGTCCGCAGCGACTACCTCGACGCGCTGCGCGAGCACGGCATCGAGTTCGCTCCCGCAGGCGCCTCCGACGCCGAGATAGCGCGGCTTCGCGGCGAGCTTCGCACCCGCGGCGCCGAGTTCCGCAACGCCGGCGCCTCGATCCGCGTGGGCTGGATCTCGAAGGCGTGCATCGAGTGCACCGGCAACCGCGGCAGCGAGACGTTTTCCACCACCTTCAAATGCCACCGCGACTGCTATTTCTGCTTCAACCACAACCAGGCCGACTACGACACGTTCTTCCGCGAAGGGTGCCCCTGGGAAGAGGGCCTCGACCGCGCGGCGAAGACCTACACCGACGGCCTCGCCGTCATCGGGCTCACGGGAGGCGAGCCGCTTTTGAGCTTCGAGGACTCCATCCGCTTCCTTAAGCGCGCCGGCGAGCTCTTCCCCGAAGCGCACAAGCGCATGTACACCTCGGGCGACCTGCTCACCGAGGACATGGCGCGCCGCCTGCGCGACGCGGGGCTCAAGGAAATCCGCTTCAGCGTGAAGGACTTCGACCCCGAGCCTTTGCAAGACAAGGTGCTCGACGCGATGCGGCTCGCCAAGCGCTACATCCCCGACGTCATGGTGGAGATGCCCATCATCCCCGGCACCGAGGCGCGCATGAAGGAGCTGCTCGCGAGCTTCGAGGAAATCGGCATCCGCGGCATCAACATGCTGGAATTCTGCTTCCCCTTCCACAGCTGGGACGAGTTCGCCAAGCGCGGGCTTGTCGTGCGCAACCCGCCCTTCGACGTCATGTACGACTACGGCTATTCGGGCGGGCTTCCCATCGCCGACAGCGAAGAGCTCGCGCTTTCGTTGATGGTTTGGGCCATCGAACAGGGGTTTTCCTTCGGCATGCACTACTGCTCGCTCGACAACAAGCACCGAAGCGAGATGCGCCAGAGAAACGAGCGCGCGGCGCATGTGCACCCCTGCTTCGAGTTCGACGAGGGCGACTTCTTCCTGAAGACGGCGAAGGTGTTCGGGGCCGACCGCGCCACCGCCAAGATGATCCTTTCCGCCGGCGGATGCGGCGATGTGGTCGACGACGAGGACGAGGACTCGACGGCGTTCCCGCCGCGCTATCTGGCGTGCCTGAAGGGCACCTCGGTCACGCCCGCCGTCGCGTTCGCGGTGCTCGAGTCCGACAAGGACGGCAGCTACCTGCAGGAACTCGACCTTCGCGTGGTGGAATAGGGCCGCCGGGCGGCGCCCACAACATGAAAAAAGCGGCTCGCTCCCCTTCTCGGGAAGCGAGCCGCTCGTTATTTACGGGACAGCCGGCGAAGCCCAGCGCTACTTGCGCGCGATGGCCGCCTTCGCCGCCGCGGCGACCGCGGCCGCGTCGAGGTTGAAGTAGCCCAGAAGCTCCTCGAACTCGCCGGACTTGCCGAAGCGGTCGTTCACGCCCACGAACTCGCAGGGAGCAGGGTGCTTGCGCGCGAGGCATTCGGCCACGGCGGAACCGAGGCCGCCGTGCACGCTGTGCTCCTCGGCGACGACGCAGCAGCCCGTCTTCGCGACGGATGCCGCGATGGTTTCCTCGTCGAGCGGCTTCACCGAGAACGCGTCGATGACCTCGGCGGAGATGCCCTCGGCGGCAAGCGCGTCGGCGGCCGCGAGCGCCTCGCGGATTTCCACGCCGCACGCCACGATGGTCACGTCGGTCCCTTCGCGCAGCGTGTAGGCGCGCCCGAGCTCGAGCTCGACGTCGTCGGCGTACACGCACGGCACGGCGGCACGGCCCATGCGCACGTACACCGGACCCGGCGTCTTCGCGGCGAGCTTGATGGCCGCGCGCGCGGCCGCGTAGTCGGCGGGCACGAGCACGCGCATGTTGGGCAGCCCGCGCATGAGCGAGATGTCCTCGAGCATCTGGTGGCTGCCGCCGTCGGGGCCGACCGACACGCCCGCATGCGTGGGGCAGATCTTCACGTTGAGGTTGCTGTAGCACACGGTGTTGCGGATCTGGTCGTAGGCGCGCCCGGTGCCGAACACGGCGAACGAGCCGGTATAGGCGATATGCCCGGTAAGCGCCAGGCCCGCGGCCACGTCGATCATGTTCTGCTCGGCGATGCCGCAGTTGAAGAGCTTGTCGGCGTTTTCGGGAGCGGCGGCCGCGAACTTCTTGGTGGTGGTGGAACCCGACAGGTCGGCGTCGACGGCGACGATGGGCTCGCCTTCCGCCGCAAGCTCGGCGAGCGTGGCGCCGAAGGCCGCGCGGGTCGCCAGTTTCTTTTCCGCCTGGGCGGCGTCTGCAAGCTTAACCACGGGTTTCCTCCTTATCGCATGCGCCCGCGAGCTCGGCAAGCGCGGTTTCGAGTTGCTCGGCGTTCGGGGCCTTGCCGTGCCAGCCGGCCTGGTTCTCCATGAACGAAACGCCCTTGCCCTTCACCGTCTCGGCGATGACCGCGTGCGGCGCGCCGTCGGATGCGGCCTTGCGCTCGCCCAGCAGCTTGACGAGCGCGTCGATGTCGTGGCCGTTCACGTGGTGGACCTGCCACCCGAACGCCTCGAACTTCGCACCCAAGTCTTCAGGGCTGCACACCTCGGTCACCTTGCCGTCGATCTGCAGGCCGTTGTGGTCGACGATCGCGGTGAGATTGCCCAAGCGGCGATGCGCGGCGAACATGGCCGCTTCCCACACCTGGCCCTCTTCGCATTCGCCGTCGCCCAGAAGCGCGAAGACGTGCCCAGGCTTGCCGTCGAGGCGAAGGCCCGCGGCGGTGCCGGCGGCGATGGAAAGCCCCTGGCCCAAAGAGCCGGTGGACACTTCCACGCCCGGGCAGAGGTTGCAGTCGGGATGCCCCTGAAGGCGCGTGCCGAGCTTGCGCAGCGTTTTCAGCTCCTCGACGGGGAAATAGCCCGCATGGGCGAGCGTGGCGTAGAGCGCCGGCGCCGCATGGCCCTTGGCCAGGAAGAACCAGTCGCGGCCTTCCATCTTGGGGTTTTTCGGGTCGTGCTTGAGCACGCCGCCGAAGTACAGCGAAGTCAGGATGTCGGTGCACGAGAGCGATCCCCCCGGATGCCCGCTTCCCGCTTCTGCGATCATGCGCAGAATGTCGCAGCGAACGTCAGTCGCCACTCGCTTGAGGTCGGTCATTGCAATCCTTTCGTCTATTGCGAAACACGCCACTTGTGATACCCGATCACGAATTGCTCGATATCGCCGGAAAGCACCGCGTCGACGTTGCTCGTTTCGACGCCGCTGCGCAGGTCTTTCACCAGCTGATAAGGATAAAGCACATAGTTGCGGATCTGGCTGCCGAACGAGTTTTCCATCCGCTCGCCGCGAAGCGCGTCGATTTCCTGCTCGCGCTTCTGGCGTTCGAGTTCGTAGAGCTTGCCGCGCAAAACGCGGAAGGCCGCTTCCTTGTTCTGGAGCTGCGATTTCTCGTTTTGGCAGGTCACCACGATGCCGGTCGGGATATGGGTGAGGCGGACGGCCGAATCGGTCGTGTTCACGCACTGCCCGCCCGGGCCGCTCGAACGGTACACGTCGACGCGCACGTCGGCGGGGTTCAAATCGACCTCGATGTCGTCGGGAAGCACCGGCATAACCTCCACGCTCGCGAAGGTGGTGTGGCGGCGCTTCTTGTCGTCGGTCGGGGAAATGCGCACGAGGCGGTGGACGCCCATCTCGCTTCGGAGCATGCCGTAGGCGTTGCGCCCCTCGATCTGAATCGTTGCCTTGTCGAGTCCGATGCCCTCGCCGGGCACCGCGTCGAGCACCGAGACCTTCCAGCCC
>CAKTSW010000103.1 GCA_934613165.1 uncultured Ellagibacter sp. | reverse complement strand
TCAGCGTGCCCGACGGGGAAGTGGATGCCCTCACTGCCATGGTGCGCGACGTGATGGAAAACGTCGTCGAGCTGAAAGTCCCGCTCATCGCCGACGTCTCCGCCGCCGACACCTGGGCCGAAGCGCACTAGGCGTTGCGCGCCAAGGCATTGCCTGCTCCCGACGACACGTGACGCCGGGAGCGGGAAGAGTACGGAACCGTGCGCGCCCGGGCCCAATCGATTTCGAAATCGGTGGGTTGAAAATCTCGCAATCGGCAGGTTGAAAACTCCGCAATCGGTTGGTTATAATTATCGCAATCGGTGGGTTGAAAACTCCGCAATCGGTTGTTTTCGCAGGAAGAGGCGCTATGGTTAATCGAAAAATGAATGCAACCCAGTACCTGCCTCGTTTCACCGACAAGCTCATTGCGCGAAAACTCGGTTATATCGGGGCCGTGGAAATCCGCGGCCCGAAATGGTGCGGGAAAACGCAATCGGCCATGCAGCAAGCTTCTAGTTGGGTCATGATGCAAGACCCCGATAAGCGGGGGGATTATCGGCTCTTGGCCGAAACGAAGCCGTCGCTTTTGCTCAAAGGGCCGGCGCCGCGCCTTATCGATGAGTGGCAGGAAGCTCCGCAGCTTTGGGACGCCGTTCGCTTCGAAGTGGACGGCGATGGCGAGCCGGGCCGATTCTTGCTTACGGGGTCTTCGACGCCTATCGCGCGTCCTTCGCATTCCGGCGCGGGAAGAATCGCGTCTGTCGACATGGGGCTTATGAGTCTTGCAGAGTCGAGAGACTCGACGTCCGAGGTGTCCTTGGGCGCATTGTTCGACGGCCAAGACGATTGTTCCGGCTACTCGGAATGTGACATAGAGGGAATCGCATATCTTATTTGCCGAGGCGGATGGCCTCGTGCTGTAACGCTGCCGAACAAAGAGGATGCTCTTGAGCTTGCCGGGGACTACCTCTCCACCATCGCCGAACAAGACATCTCTCGCGTCGATGACGTCGAGCGCAACTCCCAGTATGCGCGCTTGATAATGCGGGAATACGCGCGCGTGACGTCGTCGCAGGCGACGCAGTCAACCATCAATAAGGATTTGAAGGCACGCGACATCGATTTGTCTCGCGATACTGTTAATGGCTACTTGGCCGCTTTGCGGCGGCTGTACGTTATCCAGGAACTTTCCGCGTGGACTCCTTCACTGCGCGCAAAATCGCGCATAACCAAAACGCCTACCCGCCATTACGCTTGCCCGTCTATTGCGGCGGCGGCGCTCGGCGCAAGTCCGAGATCGCTTCTCATGGATACCGCTACCTTGGGACTGCTGTTCGAGTCGCTTTGCGTGCGCGACCTTCGCGTCTATGCTCAGGCGCTTTCGGGGGAGGTCTTCCACTATCACGACGAATCGGGGCGCGAGGCCGATGCGGTCGTCCAGCTCCGCGATGGCCGCTATGCGCTTTTCGAGATGAAATTAGGCGCTTCGCTCGTGGAAGAGGGGGCGGAAGGGCTCTTGCGGCTGAGGGAGAAAATCGACGTTACGGTTATGGGCGAGCCGGCGTTTTGCGCTGTGATCACGCCGGGTGGCTATGCGACGCGTCGGCAAGACGGCGTTTTCGTCATCCCGATAACATGTTTGACTGCATAGGCTAAGGTCCGGCAAGGCGCTCGGCATGCTAGCAGCGCTTATTCCCGAACTTCGGGTAAACGGAAACATCCTTAAGTCGGGGCGCGCGCGTTCCTATAATCGAAGCAGCGTATTGGCCATGCTTGGTTAGGGGGCAAACAATGGATCGCGCGGAATTCATGGCTCTCGAGTCTTCGAAGAAGGCTGAAGTGCTCAACGGCTACATCGACGAGGGGAAAAGCCAGAAAGAGGCGATGGGCGCCGTCGGCGTTTCCATCAAGGACCTGATGCAGACCCAGGTTTTCTTCTCGAAGACGGAAGGCCGTTTCAATGCGAACGCCGTGGGAGGCTACTCCAACTTCCACAGCGACTCGACGGGCGAGGCGGCGAAGTAGCTTACGGCCCGCATGGGCGTTAAGGCTTCCAGGCGAAGGGGGCGGGGTTTCATTCCCGTCCCCTTCGCGCCTCGGGTGCCGAGGCAGGGGAACTTTCGCGGCGCGCCGGCCCGGCGAGGCGTCTTTGCCATCGGTTGCCGCCAACGCCTCTCCTAACAGGTGGAACGCTCCTCGCGCCGCCTTGCGAGCCGCGCGTTGTCGCTCTCGATTCGCGGCCTTCCGCTATTCGTTCGGCCCAAGGGCGTTTTCGCCCACTTTCTCAAGATCGTTCACGAAATCGGCGATGAGGGCGCCCGACTGGTCGCACACGAACAGCCGCTCCCGGTTATCGACGGCGACCTCCCGCGCGATGCCGGCCCGCACCAGCTGGTGCAGCGCCTCGTTCGTGGCGCCGTAGCTCTTGCCGATGCTGCTCGCGGCATGCTTCGTGGCGAGCTGCGGTATGGCCAAAAGCAAATCGAGCAGCTTGTCGAGCGCCGAGTTCGCGGGAATCTTAAGCCCGCTTCCTCTCCAGCTTTCGCGCAGCCGGCTCACCTTGGACAGAAACATGTTCGCCACGATCACGGCGGCGGAGGTGTTCCGCGCGTTGTAGGCGGCCCAGCGCTCCTTGTAGAAGCGGTGGTTCTCGCTGGCAAGGTCGTCGCGGCTCGCGTTCTTCAGCGTTTTGCGGTACTCCTTTTCAAGCGACGCGCCCCAGCAGATGGGCACGATGAGCTCGTCTGCGAACAACCCCCGCCGAAACATCGGCATGAACGAGAACAGAAGGCCCGTCCGGTCGATCATCGAATCGAACGGCACGATGCGCTCGAACGCGTGGTGGATCACCGACGCCTGCCCCAAGGGCGAGAAGAAGTCTCCGTTGCAGAATTCGCACAGCTCGGCGATTTCCTGCGGGATGGCCTTGGGTGCGGAACCCTTCTTGTAGGGAAGGTATGCCTTGCGGAAACCGTGGTCGCCCGCAGCGGCGCTTCCGCGAAGCAGCATCTCGTTGAGCCGCACGAGCATATCGGGCGCAGCCTCGAACCCCGGCTTCGCGATACGCGAAACCCAGTCGAGCGCCTGCATGTAGTAGAGCGCTTCCAAGGTCGCCTCGCGCATATCGTCGGGCAGCCCGAACAGCGAGTAGTTCTCCCTCATGCAGCGCTCGACGTCGCGGCCGTACTTCCATTCGGCGACGTCGAAGACGACGATCAGCGGGACGGGAGGCAGCGAAACGTCGTGTATCATCCGGGTGGCGAACACGGCGTCGATGGCGAGCATGGTGTTGCGCATGTAACGCGCGTAGGGCAGGCGCGCAGCATGTTCCCCGAACCGGATCATCTCCGCTTCGGCCTTGAAGAACGCCGCCTGCGTTTCCGCCGAAAAAGACTGATGGTAATCCATGATTCCCCCAAATCATGAGTGCTCCCTCTTCATCCTACTATAGCAGCTTGCGCATAACGGTTGCGAAATGCACCCGGTTTCGGGGATTTATCGTTCTGAAATCTCGGTATCCAGAAACGATGCGCCCGCGAAACGTGCTTGCTTTTCCCGGAAACGGAAACACCCTGGACGCTTTACGCGCGCGCCCTTCAGAATCGAGCCAGAGGTTGCGCCGCGAGGGGGCGCAAAGGGGGCTCTTACCCGAGCTCGCTTCTTAACGGAGGAAGGAGAGGGGAATGTCAAGAGAATCACTCGTCGAGAAGTACGGTGAGCGGCACGAAGACGTCGAGTACTTCTACACCACGTGCCATAACAACGGCTGCTGGGACGCCACGTGCCTCATCAAGTGCGGCATCAAGGACGGCAAGGTCGTCTCGATCGAGCCCGACGACTCGGTCAACGCAGGGATAGCGCGCGAAGACGACGACGAGAACGCCGTGCAGACCGGCATGCTGCAAACCCGCGCGTGCCCGATGGGCCACGCCTGGCGCCAGGAGCTCTATTCCGAGAACCGCCTGCTCTACCCCATGAAGCGCGTGGGCGAGAAGGGCAGCGGCCGCGGGCACTTCGAGCGCATCAGCTGGGATGAGGCGCTCGACACCATCGCCGAGAAGATGAAGACGATGGCGAAGGAAAACCCCGACCACCCGTGGCTGTACTACTGCTACTACGTCGCGTTCGAGAGCTCCGACTTCCCGTTCGCGTCGTACATGCCGGGCACCATCACCGGCTGGGGCGACCATTCCACCTCCGGCGGCGCCGCGGCCGAGGACTTCCACCTCGGCGTCCGGCTGACGGACTGCCTCATCAAGGGAACCTCCGACGCCTACCCGGGCTTCGAGGCGCCCGACCTGCTCAACTCGAAGCTCGTGGTCCTGTGGGGCTTCGACCCGATGGTCTCCTGGTTCGGGCACGTGCCCTACTACATGAAGCTCGCCCAGGAGCGCGGCTGCAAGTTCATCCTCATCGACCCGGTCTACAACGTCTCCGCAGAGGTCTTGGGCGCGCAGTGGATCCCCATCCGCCCCGGCACCGACACCGCGTTCGGCCTGGCCGTGGCCCATGTCCTCTACACCGAGGACCTCTACGACCACGATTACGTCGCGAAATGGGTCGAGCCCGACGGCTTCGAGGAGTGGCGCCGCTACATCGTGGGCGAGGTCGACGGCGTCGTGCACGACCCCGAGTGGGCCGAGCCCATCACCGGCATCCCTGCGGAAACGATCCGCGAGTTCGCGCGCTACTACGCGTCCATGAAACCCGTGCACCTGCAGCAGATGTACGGCGTTTCCAAGCGAAACCTGGGCGATTACGCGGCCGCAGTGGCGATGCTGCTCCAGGCGATGACGGGCAATCTGTCCATCCCCGGCGGCTGCGAGGGCGGCGGCGCGTGCCTTGTCACCCAGCCGCGCATCTTCGCGCCCGTTCCCAACACCGGCCAGATCCCGGGCGATGTCGTGAACCCGATCACGAACAACAACAACAAGGTCACCGAGCTCATGCACTGCCAGAAGCTCTATGCCGCCGGCGAGATCACCGAAGACGAGTTCCGCCGCCGCATCGGCTGCCCGCCCGAAAGCCCGCTGCCGTGCCTGAAGATGGCCATCATCCCCAACAACTACATCAACAACCAGCACAACGTGTCGAAGCGCATGAAGGGCTTTGCCAACATGGAGTTCTCGTGGGGCTGGCAGTACTTCAAAGACCAGCCTTCCATGGAGTTTTTGGACATCGTCTTGCCTTCGCCGGTCATCCAGTTCGAGTCGACGGACATGCACTTCTTCGGCATCAACCGCTTCTGGGGCTCGCCTTCGGGCATGATGAACTACTTCCTGTTCGCAGGCAAGGGCGTGAACCCTCCGGGGGAAATCCGCTCGAAGGACTGGGTCTGGATGGAGCTTGCGCGCAGGCTCGGGTTCGCGGACAAGTTCAACCCCAAGATGCTCGACGTCACCGATTGGCGCGACTGGGACGAGCAGGTCATCGAGCGCATCTACAAGCCGGCCTACGAGGAATGGGCGAAGGACGAGACGGGCATCCTCGGCTACTACGGCGTCGAGCCGCCGTCGTGGGAGGAATTCCAGAAGAAACCGATCATCCGCGTTCCCGGCGAGCCGGGCGAGTGGTTCTACCCGTTCAAGAACACCGTCGAATGGGACCGCTCCCCGTTCAAGACCCCGTCCGGCAAGATCGAGTTCGAAAGCTCGTACGTCAAGAACACCGACCTCACCAAGACGCGCTACGGCGGGCACTACGACGCCTACCCGCGTTGGCAGCCGACCTACCAGGACGTGACGGCGAACGACAGCTACTACCACCCCTGGACGCAGACCTACCCCTTGTCCATGGTCACGCCGGTTTCCACGTACCGCCAGCATTC
>CAKTSW010000102.1 GCA_934613165.1 uncultured Ellagibacter sp. | reverse complement strand
ATCTCAGCACGAAAAGCATAACCTGCTCTGAAAGAAGGTACCCAGATGAACATCATCGTCGCGATCAAGGTCGTCGCCGACGACCAGGACATCCAGATCGCCCCCGACGGGTCGTTGGATCTGTCCAAGGCGAAGCCGGTCGTCTCGGCCTACGACTTAAACGCCATCGAGGCCGCCGCGAAGCTCGCCGAGGCGAGCGAGGGCGCGAAGGTCTACGCCGTCACCGTCGGTCCCTCCTCCATTGACGACTCGAAGCTCAAGAAGAACATCATGGCCCGCGGCGTTGACGAGTTGTTCATGGTCGCCGACGATGCCGCCGCCGACCTCGATTCCCGCGCCACCGCCCAGGTGCTCGCCGTCGAGATCGCCAAGATCGGCGAATACGGCATCGTCATCTGCGGCGACGGGTCGGCCGACAACTACGCGCAGCAGGTCGACGTCCAGCTCGCCGCGAAGCTCGGCGTCCCGAGCGTGAACGGCGTCGTCGCCCTCGAAGCCGCAGGCGCAGGCTTCACCGCGACCCGCCGCCTCGAAGACGTCACCGAGGTCGTGGAGGTCCCCGCGCCCTGTGTCGTCTCCGTTTCCCCCGAAATCGCCCTTCCGCGCATCCCCGGCATGCGCGACATCCTGAAGGCCGGCAAGAAGCCGATGAACGTCGAGGCCGCCCCTGCCGCCTGCGAAAACGCCGTCGAGGTCGTCGAGGTCAAGGCCCCGAAGCGCGCCGAGCGCAAGCTCGAGGTCAAAAACGCATCCGACGACGGTGCGATCGAATGGTTCTCCGCAGCCCTCAAGGCCGCTCTTCAGTAAAGGCAGGTATGGAAAAATGAAAGCACTTGTTATCGCAGAGCACACCGATTCCGCGAAGGCGCTGGCCGGCGGGGCCCGACGTCTCGGCGCCGACGGCGTTTCCCTCGTCTGCTTCGGCGGCGCCCCTGAAGGAGCGTGCGACCAGGTCATCGAGCTGGCTGTTCCCGAAGGCGCCGTCATCGACGACGCGTACGCGTCCCTTCTTCCGTACGCGCAACAGGCCGACGTCATCCTCGTCGAGCCGACCCGCCGCTGCAAGTCCATCGCCGGGCGCATCACGGCCGCGCTTTCCACCTCTGCCATCACCGCGAACGTCGCGTTCGGCGACGAGGCGCGCGAGATGTACTTCGGCGGCGTGGCCGAGCGCGTCGAGAAGCCGCGCACCGAAAAGGCCGTCTACCTCGTGTCGCCGAACCTGTGCGACGAGTCCATGGCTGCGGGCGCCGGCGAGGCCGTGACGGCGAGCTGGGTCGCTCCCGAGCATGCGGTGAAGCTCGCCTCGACGTCCCCGATTGAGAAGAGCGGCGTCGACCTGACCAAGTCCGATGCCGTGATGGCGGCTGGTCGTGGATTCGCCGAGGAAGCGGATTTGCAGCTTGCGCGCGATCTGGCGGACAAGATGGGCGCGGGCCTCGGCTGCTCGAGGCCCCTCGCCGAGGGCGCGGGCTGGATGCCCACGGAAACCTACATCGGCGTTTCCGGGCTCATGCTCTCGCCGAAGGTCTATGTGGCCGCCGGCATCTCCGGCCAGATGCAGCACATGGTCGGCGCCGACCGCTCGGGCGTCGTCTTCGCGGTCAACAAGGACGAGAACGCCCCTATCTTCAAGCAGTGCGACTACGGTCTGGTGGGCGACCTGAAGGAAATCTTGCCGGCTGTGACGGCTGCGCTGTAGGGGCAAAGGATCGGGAAAGGAAGTTCAATCGATGGCTGAAGAGGCGGATTTCGACGCGATCGTCGTCGGCGCCGGGCTTGCGGGCTGCGTCGCGGCCTACGAACTCGCGCAAGCCGGCAAGGCGGTGCTCGTGGTCGAGCGCGGCAACTACGCGGGCGCCAAGAACATGACGGGCGGGCGCATCTACATCCATTCGCTCAAGAAGGTGTTCCCCGACTGCGAGACCGAGGCGCCGCTCGAGCGCAAGATCTGCCATGAGCGCATCTCGCTCATGGCCCCGGATTCCAACTTCACCATCGATTTCTCCTCGGACGAGATGGAGAAGGAGAACCAGGCGTCGTACTCGGTGCTGCACGCGCCCTTCGATCAGTGGCTCGCGCAGAAGGCCGAGGACGCCGGCGCCGAGTTCATCTACGGCATTCCCGTCGAGGGCCTGGTCAAAGACGAGTCCGGGCGCGTCCGCGGCGTGAAGGCGGGCGAAGACGAGATCACCGCGCAGGTCGTCATCCTCTGCGACGGCGCGAACTCGCTTCTCGCGAAGGAGGCCGTCGGCTACGACACGCCCCCTGCGAGCCAAATCGCGGTGAGCGTGAAGGAGGTCTTCCAGCTCGACGAGAAGACCATCGAGGACAGGCTGCTCTGCAACCCCGGCGAGGGTGCGGCGTGGCTGTTCGCCGGCGACGCGACGCACGGCGTCTTCGGCGGCGGCTTCATGTACACCAACAAGGACACCATCTCGCTCGGCATCGTGTCCGGCATCGAGGCGTGCGCAAACGAGAAGAACCAAACGCCCGTCTATCAGATGCTCGAGGATTTGAAGAACCACCCGGCGGTGAAGCCCCTTATCCGCGGCGCGAAGGTGATCGAGCATTCCGGCCACGTCGTCCCCGAGGGCGGCTTCACCATCATGCCGCAGCTCACCGCCGACGGTGTCATGCTCGCGGGCGACACGGCCATGATGTGCATCAACTTCGGGTACATGGTCCGCGGCATGGACTACGCGGTTGCCGCAGGCATGTACGCAGGTCAGGAGGCTGCGAAGGCGATCGATGCGGGCGACACCTCGAAGGCGGGGCTTCAGGGCTACGTCGACGCGGTGAACGGTTCCTTCATCATGAAGGACCTGAAGCAGTACGCGGGCGAGCCCGCGTTCCTCGAGAACTTCACCCGCATGTTCAACGAGTATCCGGCCATGGTGCGCGACATCATGAACGGGATGTTCATCGTCGACGGTTCGCCCACGGTGCCTATCAAGAAGAAGGTCATCCCGCCGGTGAAGAAAGTCGGCATCATGAACATCATCCGCGACGTGAGGGGAGCGATGAAGGCGCTATGAGCGATATCAAGATCACCGTCAACGTTGACGAGTATCTCGCGGCGAACAAGTACGAGGTCGACGAGGAGACGCCGCATATCGTCCTCAAAGGCGATATTCAAAACGTCGACGACGCCGAGTTCGACAAGCTCATCAAGGTGTGCCCGGCGGCGCTGTACAAGCGCGATGCCGACGGCGTGAAGTCGTTCGACTACGCCGGCTGCCTGGAATGCGGAACGTGCCGCATCCTCTGCGGCAAGACGATCATCGAGTCCTGGAACTTCCCCGGCCCGACGATGGGAGTAGAATACCGCGAAGGGTAGGGTACGGGACTGCCGTCGAGATGCGGCCAAACAACGAGAAGCCCGCCACGCGCCGGACGCCGCGAAACGGCGCCCGGCGTTTTTTGTCCGCCGAGATTTGCAAAACGTCGCAGAGAACCGTGTCTAACCCTTGCAAAACGTCGCAGTGAGCTATACTTAACCCTTGCAAAACGTCGCAGAAGCAGGCGGAAAAGGAGCGCAAAACGTCGCAGTAGGCTATTTACCAGGGGCTTAAGGGCATACGATCGAATCGTCCGCTGATGTAAAGAAGAGGGCTGCTCACTGCAGCCCTCTCTCGTCTTGTCGTTTATTCCCCTCCGGTGCGTGCCTTGCGCTTCTTCAGGTAGTTCGCCGTGGCGAAGAACGTGTTTCTCACGCCGGTGTTCTTCAGGTTGTAGACGCCCTGAAGAACCAGGCCCCGCACGTAGGCGGCGCGGTCGATCTTGGGGCAGTCGATGCCGAGCACGTCGGCGAACAGGCGCTTGCAGCCTGGCGAGATCTCGGGATCGGAGAACACGAAGCCCGCATCCATTCGCTCGAACATGTGCTTCGCGGCCGCGCGCACCTCGGGGTGCGACATGTCCACGACCTCGATGATCCCTGACAGGTACGTGAACCCGCGGCTGTTGTGCGCGCGCAGCACGCTCTCGTCGGTTACGCCGAGGCGCTCCAGAATGTCCATCATGTCGTTCCAGCGCTCAAGCGGCAGAAGCGTGTTGCGCTTCGCGAACGCCTCCGACTTCTCGGGCGTCTCCTCGCGATAGCAGTAGTACTCCTTGTCGGTGTAGAGGATGCGGTCGGTCTGGCAGAGCGTCTCGACGAGGAACGGGTTGTCTGCCCAGCCCGCGCCGGGGATCTCGTGGAAGCGGATGCCCTTGTCGACGAGGAACTGCTTGCGGTAGATCGCCGACCAGATGGACGGATGGTGGCACAGAAGGTGCGCCGCGTCCTTGATGGCGAACGGCTGCTTCGGCGGATGGATGCGCCCGTGGTAGCTGCAGTTCAGCTTGCGTTGCTTCGGCGTGTCGGGCAGCCAGATGCGCCAATACCCCGATTTCACGATGTCGATCGGCTTCGGGTACATGCTCGCAAGGGCCAAAAGATCGGAGTACATGCCCTCCTCGATCCAGTCGTCGGGCTCCACGATGGAGATCCACTCGCCGTGCGACTCATCGATGCCACGGTTGCACGTGGCGCCGTAGCCCTGGTTCTGCTTGTCGATGACGACGATGCGCCCGTCGCGCGCCGCGTGCGCGCGCATGATGGAAAGCGAGTCGTCGGTAGAGCCGTCGTTTAAGCAGATGATCTCCAGGTTCTTGTACGTTTGCCGCTCGACGCTGTTAAGCGCCTGGTCAAGGTAGGGTTCCGCATTGTAGATGGGAAGGATGACGGAAACCAAGGGGGAAGCGGGGGATGTGGTCATGTTCGCTCGATGCTCCTACTCTTGCGATGTGTCGTCGTCGGTGCCGTCGCTGCCGGCCATCCCGGCGTCTTCGAGTGCTTGCTCGACGGCCTTCCCCAAAAGCTCCTTGTCGAGGCTGCCGAACTGGGTGGAGTCGCCGAGGAAGGTGAGGTGCTTCACGCTGCCGGCCTTCTTCTTGATGTAGCCGATGGCGTGCGCGACGCTGTCGAGGTTCTGAGGGTCCTCCAGAAGGAAGGCCGACTTCGTCTTCTTCGCGTACGCGCCGGCGGAAAACGAGTCCGCGGGGTTCCACACCGACGTGACGATGAGGTTGTCGATGGAAAGCGCGTCGCCTGCGATGTCGTTCGAGGTCAGAAGGTCGTTGATCTTTTCGTTCGCGTCGTAGGGGTTGCGCCCGATAAGCCGCTCGGAGGTGACGCCGTGCTTGGCGCACGCCTCGAGGAACGTGTCGGGGATGTGCTGGTCGACGCCGAGCACGAGCAGGTGGTCGAACGCGCCCGACTGGATGGCGGCCGCGACCGCGTCGTCGATCACGCCGAGCGTGCGAATGAAGAAGACGGGCACGCGGTTCGCGATGAGCAGCGGCGAGAGCGTGATGAGGTCGCCGATACAGTCGTGGTGCGCGATGATGGCGAGCTTGTCCCAACCGGGAGTTCCCGCCTCCTTCGCCGCGCGGGCGCCGTACTCGTAGATGAGGCGCGAGAGCTCGACCGACTCGTTGCAGTCGATGCGCTCGATGACCGTGCTCTCCCCGGCCGCGTCGCGCGCCGCTTGCTCCACGTCGGGCGAGAGCACCTCGTCGCCGCCCAAGACGACCACGCGCGTGGGCGAAAGCTGCGTGATCTCCTGCGCGACGACGTCGGGGAGCGACTCGTGCTTCGACAGGAGCACCGGCGCGTTCAGGATGCCCGAAAGCCCCTGCGCCGACATGCACGGCAGCGCGTAGTCGCCCGAGGCCAGGATGACGGTGCCGCCGGGCGCGAACTCGCACTTCTCCACGAGCTTCACGGCGGTGCCGTAGCGGTTCTCGCCGCTCACGGAGTCGATGAGCC
>CAKTSW010000101.1 GCA_934613165.1 uncultured Ellagibacter sp. | reverse complement strand
GATGGGAGATGATGGCGAACGTTCGCCGTGAGGCGATTTCGTCTGTCAGGTTCGACATGGGTTCTCTTTCTGTGATGCGCTTGATTGCTCGGCGGCAGGGCGTGCGCTCGCTTGCCAGCCGTATCGATAACCCATGTATTGTAGCTGTTCAGACGAGGGTCAACAAGTTGCGGGCCGTTTCGCGGTTATCCGAACATAGAATAATCGAAGTGCGAGGGCATGAGGGGATAGTCTGAGTAGCTGGCTTTTTTCAACCTATAAAAGCCCAGGTCAGAAATTTCCAGCGCACCACTCTACCACGGCTTGCGGCTCATGCCCTCGCACTTCGATTATTCCGTGAATGGATAAAGGCTTATCCGATGGGGGCATTGTCGTTCGTTTTGCCGCGGACAAGCTCGATCGCCTGCTTGCCCGAGAGGCGCTCGATGTCGATGGCGACGATCGCGACCGAGCCCGCGTGCTCGCACTGCCCGATCTCCTCGCGCTGGTGATCAGGGCCTTCGCTCGGTGCGAGCGTCTGCGTGAGCGCGGTCAGGGCGTCGAGGCTTTCGGCCTTGTCGTCGACGATGCGGGCGCGCCCGAAGGCGATGACGCTCTTGAAGTAGGTGGTGAAGCGCTCGGGAACGAGGTCGCTCTTGTCGACGACGCAGAAGCTTACCTTGCTGTGGCGGGCGATCGCGTCGATCTTATGGCCGGTCTTCGCGCTGTGGAAGTAGATGGCGTTGCCGCGCACGACGTAGTTCACCGGCACGGCGTACGGGTAGCCGTCGTCTCCCGCGACGGCGAGCACGCCGTAGGCGCCCCGCGACAGGATGTCGCGGCACTCGGTCTCGGTGAGTGCCTGCTTTTTGCGTCTTAAGTCTCTGAACATGGTTGCCTTTCGGTCGGGCTCGGGACGTTTGCCGCGTTCGGGAGCGGGCTCGCTGGCTCGAAGCGGGCGGTTACTGGGTGTTCACGAGCTCTTGGTAGCCGGTTCCCCAGGTGGCCATGCTCTCGATGATGGGGCGCATGCTGTTGCCGAGGCTGCTGAGCTCGTACTCGGTGTGCGGCGGTACCTCGGGAAACACGGTGCGCGTGATGAGGCCGTCCTTCTCCATGGCGCGCAGGTTGTCGGTGAGCACCTTCTCGCTGATGCCGGGGATGGCCCGCCTCAGCTCGCCGAAACGGAACGGCTTTTCCATGAGCTGCTGGATGATGAAGATCTTCCACTTGTTGCCGATGAGCATGAGCGTGGTGGCGACGGGGCAGGGCGGCAATTCGTCTTTTGTCAACATAGGAGGGCTCCCATACTTACGAAAAGGTGAGTACCTAATAGATTAGTGGCTTCTTCCGAAGCGCTCGGTTATTTCCGACAATGCGATTATAGGCGCCCGCCAAGGAGGCGCCACGGTCGAAAAGGAGACTCTCATGAGCAATCTTGACAACGTTATGGGTACCGCCTGCGGCACCGCCGATCCCGCTCCCGCGTGCGGCTCGGCTTGCGGATCGGCCGACCCGGCGCCGGCCTGCGGTACCGCCGACCCCGCGCCGGCCTGCGGCACGAAGGATCCCGAATAGCACGCATTCACACGTTCGCTGCGCGGGTCCGCGGCTCCAAGGAGATGCAACCTTGAGTGCCGCGGTCCTGCGCGGCGCCGGTCCCCGAGCGGCCAGGCGCGCTTGGGAGGGCCGCCTTACGCCAGGCAGTCGTCCCAAGCGCGAGGGCCTCTCGCGCGGGGCCATCGTGGCCCCCGAATGCTCCCGACCCCCAACCCTCAACCCCCACCCTGCCAACTTCCTAAGACGAGAAAGCCTACCTTCCATGAACCTGCAAACCTGCCTACAGAAACTGAAGCTCATCGGCACGCTCGACGTGGCCAACGTGGCGGCCGACGGGTCGCCCCAGGTGCGCTGCATCAGCGCGTTTCGCTACGAACCGGACGCGGTGTACTTCCTCACTTCGCGCGGCAAGCCCTTCGCCCGCGACCTTCTGCGCGACGGGCGCATCCAGGCGGTCGGGCGCACGCGCTTCAACGAGATGATCCGTCTTTCGGGCACCGCGGTGGCGATCGAGGGGGAAGAGGGCGTGGGCATCCGCGACCTCATCTACGAGGAGCAGCCCTATCTCGCGAACGTCTACCCCGGCGACACGCGCGACATCAACGTCATCTTCGCGGTGCGTGACGCCCAGATCGAGTACTTCAACCTGGGCGTTCATCCCATCTTCCGCGAGACGTACCGTATGGACGGCGCCGAGGCGGCCGCGCATGGCTACCGCATCACCGACGAGTGCATCGGCTGCGGGACGTGTTTGGGCGTGTGCCCTCAGGGTGCGATTAAGGAGGGCTCGCCGTTTCGCATCGAGAGCGAGCACTGCCTGCATTGCGGGGCGTGCTTCGAGGCCTGCCCGGTGAGCGCGATCGAACGCCTGCGCGGCGAGGCGGGTGCGGATGCGGATGCGGATGCGGGTACGGCCGCTGGCACTGGCCCGAAAGAAAGCGAGGGGAAGTAAGATGACCGGGAAACCGACGTTCGCCTTCCAGTGGCATATCACCGACGAGTGCGATCAGCGCTGCAAGCACTGTTACCTGTTCAGCGAGGATGCACGCATGGCATGCAAGTCGATGAGCTGGGACGACATGCAGCTTGTACTCGACAGCTGCTACGACATGTGCAACCGCATGGGCCGCGAGCCGTACTTCTACATCACCGGCGGCGACCCTATCCTGCACCCTGATTTCTGGCGTCTGGCCGAGGAGCTCCACGCGCGCGGGGCGAAGTGGTGCATCATGGGCAACCCCTTCCACTTAACCGACGAGGTCTGCGCGCGCATGAAGGAGCTGGGGTGCCGCAAGTACCAGCTGAGCCTCGACGGGGCCGTTCCCGAAACGCACGATCTGTTCCGCAAGCCGGGCAGCTTCGCCGAGACGATGCGCGCCGCGACGTGCATCAAGAGAAGCGGCATGTGGCTTGCCCTCATGACCACGGTGAGCAGCATGAACGCGGCCGAGCTTCCCGACATGATCAGCCTTGCGGCCCGCATCGGCGCCGACGTGTTCGCGTTCGGGCGCTACTGCCCCACGAAGGGGCAGCGCTTGGAGGAGTTCCACATGGAGCCGCTTGAATACCGTGCGCTGCTCGTGGCGTGTCAGGAGCGCATCGACGAGCTTGCGGCCGCCGGCTGCACGACGACGTTCCAGAAGAAGGACCACCTTTGGACGTTGCTCGACTGGGAGGAAGGGCGCTTCTCGCTTCCTGCGGGCGCTGAGCCCGGCAAGATCTACGGCGGCTGCCACTGCGGCATCGCGCATATGACGGTGCTGCCGGCAGGCGACGTGTACGCGTGCCGTCGCATGGAGAGCAAGGTGGGGAACGTGCACGACGCGAGCATGTACGACCTGTTCATGGGGCAGAAAATGGAATCGCGCCGCTGGTTTTCCCGGTTCGAGAAGTGCTCGCGCTGCGAGCTTGCGGGCTTCTGCCGCGGGTGCCCGGCGGTGGCAGCGGGCTACACGGGCAACATGTACGCCCCCGACCCGCAATGCTGGAAGCAGGTGGACTAGCATACTCATGGATTTGCTTGAGGAGCGTTTCGCCATTCGCAAGTACACGTCGCACCCTGTTGAGCGCGCCGATTTGGAGCTTATCATGCAAGCGGGTGAATACGCCCCGACGGCGGGCGGCGGCATGCGCAGCATGATGGTGGGCGTGCACGACGTCGATCTGGTGCGCGGGCGAGAAGCCGCGGCGCAAGCCGCGCCGGCCCGGCCGCGTTCGGATCGTTGAGTAGGAAGGGGCCGACATGGCCGGACATGATGAGATAGGACGGCTGCGTGACGCGCTGGCCAGCTGCGACGCGGTGCTTATCGGCGCGGGTGCGGGGCTTTCGACTGCGGCGGGGTTCACGTACTCCGGCGCGCGCTTCGAGGAGCACTTCGCCGACTTCCGCGAGTGCTACGGCTTCACCGATATGTATTCGGGCGGGTTCTATCCGTATAAGACGAGCGAGGAGTTCTGGGCGTACTGGAGCCGCTACATCATGGTGAACCGCTACGCCTCGGGGGCGAACCCGCTTTACCTGCAGCTGCTCGAACTGGTTCGCGACAAGGACTATTTCGTGCTGACCACCAACGTCGACCACCAATTCCAGCTGGCGGGATTCGACAAGAAGCGCCTGTTCTACACACAGGGCGACTACGGGCTGTTCCAGTGCTCGGGGCCGTGCTGCGACGAGACGTTCGACAACGAGGACGCGGTGCGCGCTATGTACGCCCGCCAACGCGACATGCGCATCCCGAGCGAGCTTGTGCCGCGCTGTCTCCATTGCGGGCGCGAGCTCACCACCAACCTGCGCGCGGACGACAAGTTCGTGCAGGACGAGGGCTGGTACGCGGCCGCCTCGCGTTACGACGACTTCGTGCGCCGTCACGAGGGGCTATCCGTGCTGTACCTCGAGCTGGGCGTGGGGTACAACACGCCGGTCATCATCAAGCTGCCGTTCTGGCGCATGACCGCGCAGAACGCGCGCGCCGTCTATGCGAACGTGAACTTCGGTCAGGCGGAGCCCTGCCCGTGGGCGCCCGAGCGCTCCATCTGCATAAACGCCGACATCGCCGAGGTGCTGCCGCAACTGCGGTAGCGGGTGCGGCCGTGCGGGCACCCCGTCCCGCCGGGCGCGCCCCGGCATTCGCCTGCAGTGGCGCGATGCGACTCCTTGACTTTGAGCACGCTCCAAGTATTACGGTCGCCCCATCAAGCGAGAGGCCAAAAGGATAGGAGCCAAGAAAATGACCGTCAAGCAAACCGCGGGCCACGACGCGCTCGGCACGTTCGCGCCCGAATTCGCCCACCTGAACGACGACGTCCTGTTCGGCGAGGTGTGGAACCGCACCGACAAGCTGGGGCTTCGCGAGCGCTCCATCGTCACGATAAGCGCGCTCATCGGCAAGGGCATCACCGACAGCTCGCTCAAGTACCACCTGGCCACGGCCAAGAAGAACGGCGTCACGCAGACCGAGATGGCGGAAATCCTCACCCATATCGCCTTCTACGCCGGCTGGCCGAACGCGTGGGCGGCGTTCAACATGGCGAAGGAAGTCTACGCTGACGACGCGTCCGCCGACTCTTCGGAAGCCGAACAGCACGGTGGCTTCTTCGGCCTGGGCGCGCCCAACGACGCCTTCGCGCAGTACTTCGTCGGGCAGTCGTACCTGAACCCGCTTACGGAGCCGGATGCGTACCTGCCCATCCACAACGTGACGTTCGAGCCGGGCTGCCGCAACAACTGGCATATCCATCACGCCGACAAGGGCGGTGGACAGGTGCTCATCTGCGTGGAAGGCCGCGGCTGGTATCAGGAGGAAGGCAAGCCCGCTCGCGCGCTTGCCCCGGGCGACATCGTCGAGATTCCGGAGGGCGTGAAGCACTGGCACGGCGCTCAGGCCGACAGCTGGTTCAGCCACCTGGCCTTCGGGTTCCCCGGCGAAAACGTTTCCAACGAATGGTGCGAGCCGGTGACCGACGAGGAGTACGCCGCGCTGTAAAGGCGGCTCGCGCGCGCAGCCGTGCGCGATGAGGATGCGGCGGGCTCCCGGTGCCCGGCAAGGATGCAGCTGCACCCGGTAAGCATGTGGTGGACACCCAGGGAAATCTGGGCGTCCGTGTGTCCTAGAGCCTGCGGTGGCAGGAGACAAGAGGCCACCGGTGACTTTTCGGGGGTTGTGCGATAGGGACCGCGCACGGCAGCGGGTGCCTTGCCTGTTGGGAAGAGTCTCGACCTGGGGTTATCCGGAAATGCGGGGCGCGAAACCTCGATGACGCCGTAATCGCGCGCCTGCAGTTTCGCACAACCCCCGAAAAGTCACCAAGAG
>CAKTSW010000100.1 GCA_934613165.1 uncultured Ellagibacter sp. | reverse complement strand
ACCTTGCCGTCCTCGTCGAGGCCCAGATACACCGTCGGCGTGCCCGTGCGCGTGTCGGCGGGCTCGTCGGTGAGCGCGACGCGCACGTCGGTCTTGATGGGGTTGCCTTCCTCGTTGACGTCGCTTGTGCTCGTGACCTGCGCGCCCTTGCCGATCTTCGCGATCGCCTCGTCCTGCGTGGAGCCCAAAACCGACGTCAGGTTCGGGGCACTCGTCTTCTTGACGGTTTGGCTCGAGGAGTCCTGACCGTCCGATTCCTGCAGGGAATTCGCCTCCTGCGAGCTTTGCTGCTGCTGGGTCTGCTGGTAGGCCGCGGTCTGGGCGGTCTGGAAGAGCTTGACGGCGAAGAACCCGCCCGCGGCGAGCAGGATGACGAGCAGCACCACGACGACGATGAGGATGCGGCGCATGCGATGCGACTTGCGCATGTAGGTGGGAACCCCGGGTTTGCCGACGTCGGGCTTCGAATGGCGCCCGCGAGAAGCGCCCTCGGCGGGAAGGGTCGCGCCGTCCTCGTCGAACGCCGACGGCTCGGCGACGGGTTCGAGCGCGTCGAGCGCGTCGGGGTACTCGCCGTCGGTGTCGCCCTTGTAGCTGAAGCCCTTCGCGTGCGAGGCCTTCCCCGCCGCGTCCTCGCCCTGCGCGCAAGGCGCCTCGTCGACGGCATCCCCACCTGTAACCGACTCGCCGTCGATGCGAGCGGCCGCGACCTCTTCCTCGGCCCGTTCTTCCTCGCATTCGTAGAAGTCGCGGCCCGCCTCCACCGCCTCGGTGAAGCGCTCGAGCTTGCTGGAGAACCCGCTTTTGCCCTCGTAGGCGTCGTTCGCGGCGATGGGAGAGAACGCCTGCGTGAGGCCGATGTCGTTTTCGCGGTCGGACGCGGGGCGCGGGCGGTAGCCGTCCGCGAGCTCCTCTTCAGCGTCGTCCGCTATCGGCGCGAACGCCTGGGTGAGGCCGATGTCGTTCCTGCGATCGGCCTTCTCGATTTCTTCGAAGGATGCGTTGTCCATGCCATCTGCGGTTTTTCGAGTGTGTCTCGGCATCGTGATTCCAACCTTCCTAAAAGCACGGCCGCGCGACCGGCCGTTTTGCTCGCTATCTCAAGAACAGGTAATAGACCGCGAACGCGATGACGCCGATGGCCGCGACGACGATGATCGCCTTCTGCATCGAGGACATCTTCGCGTTCTGCAGGTCATCGAGCGTCGTTTCCTCGTAGCGGTCGCGCGCGCTGGAGCGCTTGGGCGCTTCGGGCCTTGCCGGCGCGGATTTGCGGGGCGCGGCCGCCGGTTCGCCCTCGCCTTCCCGCACGCGCTCGGAAACAGGCTCGGGCTTAGGCGAGACGACGGGCTCCGCCGCGCGCGAAGACGCTTGCGCACGCGCGTCGCCGGCGACGATCACCACGTCGTCTTCGTCCCCCGCCGACACGCTGATATGGGAAAACCTCGAATCGTCCTGCGCCATGGCCCTGCCTTCCTTTCGTTATCGCACCCGATTATAAATGATTGGAAAGCCCTGCGCGATTCCTCGGCGATATATCCACGGCACCGCCGCCAAGCGCGCGCGTTGTGAGACAATGAAGCCCACAACCCTCCGCTTTTTCAAGAAAGGCACCGACATGGATCTGCAACCTGCAAAGACGGCGCACGGCTTCACCGTTCGCACCGCAGAGGACCTGCCCGAAATCGACGGGCGCGCCTACGTGTTCGACCACGAAGCGACCGGCGCGCAGCTCCTCTACCTTCGAAACGACGACGCGAACAAGGCGTTTTCCATCGCCTTCAAGACGCCCCCTGAAAACGACACGGGCGTGTTCCACATCCTCGAGCACTCCGTTTTGTGCGGCTCGGACAAGTTTCCCGTCAAAGAGCCGTTCGTGAACCTGCTCAAAAGCTCGATGCAGACGTTCCTGAACGCGATGACCTACCCCGACAAGACCGTCTACCCCGTCGCGAGCACCAACGAGCAGGACCTGCTCAACCTCATGGACGTCTACCTCGACGCGGTCTTCCACCCGGCGATCTATTCCAAGCGCACCATCTTCGAGCAGGAAGGCTGGCACATCGAGCTTTCCCCCGACGCGAACGGAAAGGAAAACGCCGCGCCCCTCGCCTACAACGGCGTGGTCTACAACGAGATGAAAGGCGCCTTGTCCGACCCCGAGTCGGTGCTCTACGACGAGCTTTCGGCGGCGCTCTTCCCCGACACGGCCTACCGCTTCGAGTCGGGCGGAAAGCCCTCGGCCATCCCGACGCTTTCCTACGAGGGCTTCCTCGACACCCATCGCCGCCACTACAACGCGGCCAACGCGAAGATCGTGCTGTACGGCGACATGGACATCGACCGCTTCCTCGAGTTCATCGACGAGCGCCTGCTCGACGCCTCGCCCGCAGGCGGCATGGCCGCCGGCAAGCCGAACCCGCTTGAGCTGCAGGCGCCCGTGCTTTCCTTCGGCAACCGCGTGAAGATGAAGACCGCGCCCGAGAACGCCTGCTGCGCCGTGGGCTACGTCATCGGCGAGGCCCGCGACCGCGAGCGCATGCTCGCCGCCGACGTGCTGCTCGACGCGATCATGGGGTCGAACGAGGCGCCCGTGAAACGCGCGCTGCTCGACGCCGGGCTCGCCGACGACGTGCAGGCCTACGTCGCCGACGCGCAGCTGCAGCCCTTCGCCGTCGTGCAGCTGCGGGGAATCGACGGCACGGCGGCCGAGAAGCTGCGCCCCGCGTTCGAAGGCGCCGTGCGCAAGCTCGCCGACGGCGGCCTCGACCGCGGCATCGTGGAAGCGGCCCTTTCCCACGCCGAGTTCCTCCTGCGCGAGCGCAACTTCGGCATGGCCGACGGCGTCATGTTCGCCTGCTCGTGCATGGCGAGCTGGCTGTACCACGACGACGCGCCGTGCGACTACCTGCGCTACGAGCAGGCGTTCGAGAACCTGCACGCGAAGCTTCGCGAAGGCTACTTCGAGAAGCTTTTGCGCGAGCTCTTCCTCGAGAACGACCACGCGGCGAGCGTCGAGATCGTGCCCGCGGAAGACGCCGGCGAGAAGGGCGAGGCCGATTCCCGCATCGAGCAGCTGGCCGAAACCCTCGACGACGAGGGCAAGCGCGAGATAGAAGGCGAGGTCGAGAAGCTGCGCCACGCGCAGGAAACCCCCGACTCGCCCGAGGCCGTGGCGACGCTGCCCCGCATGCGCCCGAGCGACATCGGAAGCGCGCCGGCAGAGCCCGCTTACGCACTCGACGAGAAGGGGCCCATCCCCTGCCTGCGTCACGACGTCGCCACGCACGGCATCGTGTACGCGTACCGCTACTTCGGGCTTGAGCGCCTCTCCTTCGAGGAGCTCCCCTACGCAACCGTGCTCGCCATGCTCCTCGGCAAGCTTTCCACCGGCAAGCACACCGCGACCGAGATCGACACGCTCACGCAAAGCAAGCTCGGGAACCTCTCGTTCTTCACGGAAGTGCACGAGCACGCGACCGATCGCGGCACGCTCTTCCCCACGATGACGCTTTCCGCCTCGGCGCTTTCCGCGAACGCCGAGTCGGTGGCGAGCCTGCCGACCGAGGTCATCCTCTCCACCGACTTCTCCGATGCGGGCAAGGTGAAAGACGTGCTCGTCCAGAAGCGCGTCGCGATGGAACAGGGCTTCGCGAACGCCGGCCACAGCGCGGCGATGGCGCACGCGGCATCGTATTACCTGCCCGCAGCCGTGGTGCGCGAGCAGCTGGGCGGCGTGGGGTTCTACCGTTTCCTGAAACGCCTCATCGACAACTACGACGCGGAGAAGGACGCCCTCGCCGAGAAGCTCGCGGACGTGTCGCGCCGCGTCTTCGCCGACGACAACTGCCTCTTAAGCTACTCGGGCACAGACGCCGACTTCGCCCGCGCGACGGCCTCCGGCATGATCCTCGGGCGCACGTCTTCCGAAGACGATGCGAAGCGCCTGCTTGTTGTGCCCGAGCCGCGCATCCCCGAATCCCCCGAGGCGTTCGTCGTCCCCACCGACGTCGTCTATGCCGCGCAAGGGTACGACCGAAGGCTGCTCGACGCGCCGTATTCGGGAGCCTGGCTCGTCGCCTCGCGCGCGCTTTCCTACGACTACCTGTGGAACGAGGTGCGCGTGAAGGGCGGTGCCTACGGCGCCGGGTTCTCCACCACCCGCCCAGGCAACATGCGCTTCTATTCCTACCGCGACCCGCACCTCGACGAGACGCTCGCCCGCTTCGCCGCGGCGGGCGCATGGCTCGACGAGTTCGACCCGACCGAAGCCGAGATGGACGGCTACGTGGTCTCGACCGTCGCGGGAATCGACTCGCCTGTGAAACCGCGCGAGCTCGCCCGCCGGCAGGACGGCCAGTTCATCTCGAAGCTTTCCCCCGACGCTCGCGCGAAGGTTCGCGAGGAAACGGTGCATACGGCGCCCGACGACGTGCGCGCCTTAGGAACCTCCGTCGGCGCGTGCGCCGAGAAGCGGGCGATCTGCGTGTTCGGCAATCGAGAGATCATCGAGAGCGCGAAGGCCGGCTTCGACGTCATCGACCTGTTGCAGGAATAGGCGCCGAGGCTCCTCAACCCCCAACGCCAAGCGGCATGCATGAAAAAAGCGCCTCGAAGGATTTCCTTCGAGGCGCTTGTCGTATTCGGAGCGTTCTTCAGAGAAGAAAACGTTTACGAGGCCTTGACCGCGTTCGCACCTGCCTGGCCCGTCGAGGTCGACGAGGCGTCCGAAGACGAGGTGGTCGTAGTCGTCGTGGCCGTAGCAGCGGTCGACGAGGAGGAGTCCGTTGTCGAGTCGCTCGCGGCGTCGGTTGTGGACTGCACCTTGTTGCCCGCCTTCGCGCCCGCCGTCAGGCGCGTGGCCGAAAGGTCGATCGTCGTGCCGAGCCATTTCGTCTGGATGACGTCGATGACGCCGTTGCCCGAAAGGTTCGCAAGAGCGTCGGACACCGCCGTCTTCAGCGCGGAGTTGCTGTCGAGCACGCCGGCGCAGTACCCGCTCGGAACCTGCATGAGCGCCACGATGCTCGCGTCGACGTTCGACCCGTTCGCGTAGTACATGCCGACGACCGCGTCGGCCGCGACGTACTGCACGCTTCCCGAGGAAAGCGCCGCGAACGCTTCCTTCGGGCTGCTCGTCGAGGTGAGCGAGGAATCGCCGAACTCGTTCATGACCGCCCATGCGCTCGTGGAAGATACCTGAGCGGCGAACTTGGCGCCCGTCGCCGCCGTGGGGATCGCCGCGTTCTTCGACATCGCGAACAGCGCGATGCCCGTGGACAGATACGAGTCCGACTTCCAGAACGAGCCGTCGCTGCTGTTCTTGTCGACGCCGAGCACCACGTCCACGTCGCCGTTCTTAAGCGCGCCTTCGGGGTCGCTTCCCACATCGACGATGGAGAGCTTCAGCCCCAGGTTGTCGGCGATCGCCGCGGCGATGTCTACGTCGATGCCGACGATCTTGCTGCCCGACATGCCGGCAAGCGGGGCGCGCGCCGTGTTGACGCCCACGTGGAGCACGCCGTCTTCCTTGATGGTCGGGGTTTGCACCTGAGGGGTCTTCGACTCGGGAGCATACGCCGACGAGGACGACGCACAGCCGGTAAGCGCCACGGTGAACGCCATGACGCCGGCAAGCGCCATGCACAAGACCGCTTTACGGAAACGTTTCGCCACAAGAACCTCCGTCTATTCGTTTTCATGCGCTTCTTCCGGCTGACCTAGTCTTTGCCCCCACACTCGCGCACCGGGGCTTGAGCTTGCACCCGTGGGCCCTCTCGTCCGCGGCGGCCGTATACCGCGCAAATTAGGTTTTCGGACGGTGCGACTTACCTCTAGGACGCGCCATGCTCGCC
>CAKTSW010000099.1 GCA_934613165.1 uncultured Ellagibacter sp. | reverse complement strand
ACCGCGCGCACCGCATCGGGCAGACGCACGTGGTGAGCGTCGAGCGCGTCATCGCGAAGGGCACGATCGAGGAGCGCATCTTGGAGCTGCAGGAATCGAAGAGCAACCTTGCCGATCAGGTCGTGGGCGCGTCCGGCGTGTCTCTGGCCTCGCTTTCGCGCGAGGATTTGGTCGACCTTTTGAGCCCGGTGGACTAGGCGCGACTGTTTGGCGGCTGGTGTCAGCGGGGCTCGGCGGCCTGCTCGAACGTAAGGATCGAGCAGGCCGCGCAACGAGCTACGCGGCGCCTCATGCGGAGGGTTACGACGTCGCGCGCGAGGAGGGCCAAGATGCTGGCGGCCTTCCTCGCTGTCAGCGTTCCGGCGGGCCATTTCCCGGTTCTATCGCGCATGACCTCTTGTTTTTGCCAGGAATGCCGAATTTAGGGTAGGTCGTGCCGCGGGAAGGGCTTATCTCGTGGCCCGATCGCTTGCAAGAAAGGTCGCGACCTGGGGAAACGTCGGCGAGTGTTCGAGGGATCTACCCTAAATTCGCGAAAGCTGGTCGAAATCAGCGTTCTCGTCGATAACGGCGATGCCGGATTCACGGAACAGGGCGGCGGCGATGCCCTGCCCGGGAACGAGCGCGCCCGAGAACGTGCCGTCGTACACCTCGCGCGACCCGCACGAGGGGCTCTTCGCCTTGAGAACGGCCAGCTCGCAGCCCGCTTCCCGAGCGCGCGAAAGTTCGATGCGCGCCCCGCGCTCGTAAGCGGCTGTGCGGTCGACTCCGTTCGCGTCGATGATCTTCCACGGGTTTGCGGCCTGCCCGGCGCCAAGGGAGCCTTCCTGCGCTGTCGGGCTCTGGGCGCTCGCCCTGGCGTCCCTTGTTGCGCTGCTGTCTCGCCCCACATCTGCCACATGGCTTGCAACCTGCGCTTCGCTTGCGTGCTCGATGCGGCTCGCGTTCATCCAGGGAGCGCGCACGACTTCGCAGGGCGTGCGCGGGGTGGGCAGGCCGCCTGCCACCTCGGGGCATATGGGAACGAACTCGTGCCCGCGCGATGCGAGCCCTTGCACGGCTGCGCACGGCTTCGCGCGCCCGTCGTAACGGCACGGCTCGCCCAGAAGACACGCGCTCACGGCGATTCTCACAAGGCCCCTTTCCGTCCGACGCCGACGGCGCGGCGGACGTCGATGAGCCCGCCGCCCTCTTGGTTTCACCAGTGTACCGCTTTTGCCGCACACCATGCCGCGCGGCTCTCGTGCCCGCGCGACCCTCTTTACGCCCCTACAGGGAACAGCTTTCCGTTCACCATGACGTACACGTTTCCGTCCGTCGCGAAGTGCGAAGGAACTGTATAGGCGAACACGCAGGTCACGTGGCTGTTGGCGGGGGCGGTATATATCGTGCCCTCATAATCGTCGGCGCGCGACGGCGCATCGACTTCGTTGACGAGCTTGTAGGACGTGCGCGAGATGTCCGACACGCTGCCGTCGTCTTCCACTACCACGAGGGACGCAAGGCCGGAGGCATTGGCGACGAAATCCTCATCGGCATTGCCCATGTTCTCGATGTCGATCGTGATCGTTGCGAACGTGACGCCGTCCGTCGCGATCGTCCCGTCGTCGTTGAAGGCCACTCCAAAGCGCTTTTCAAGCCACTTATCGGCATAGGCGGAATCGCCCATGAACGACCGCTGGTAGGCGAACTCGCTCTTCGTTCGGCCGAGTGGCGGCGTGTCGCCGAACGTCACGGTCGGCGCATGGACGACAACCGATTCGCAGTCGACGAGGGATACGCGCGCATTGCCGTAATCGTCGCTCGATAGCGCTATATTCTGCGCGGCCACGGTATCGCTTGCCCCAAGTATACCCATATCGCTTGTGCTTTTTCCCAGCGGTGTGGTTTCGTCGATGAGCCCCACGTTCTCATCGACGCTGTTCGGCATGAGCGTGCCTGCGAACTCGTTCGCCGCGGCGCCCGCGTTGGGGAAGGCCTCGGCTGAGCTCGATACGACCTCGCCATACACCGAAGCGATCGAGTACGTCCCATCCGAGGAGGCGATGGGTACCCCACCGCGCGTCTCGGTTGCAGTTGAGTCGACATCACGACTCGTTATCTCGGACGTCATGGCGAAGTACGTCGGGTTGTCCGTATAGCGCGGCTCCACGCGGAACATCGCTTCGTGCAGGGTGATGACCTGGGTCGATGAGCTTCCGTCTTCGAAGGTTGCGGTCACGGTGAGCGTGGCTCCGTCGAAGAGCGCGATCGGGTCGCCGTCCGCGCTCGGGTTGAACAGCCCGAAGCTTGTCGTGCCGTCGTCGATCCCGGGCGCATCTGCGGCCGACACGTCGACGACCGATCCGTAGCGTTTCAGCAGGGCCGCCTGGATTTCCTGATCGCTGCGCGCCTCGTCGCCGTTCAGGGCGCCCCCCTCCTCGGTATCCCACTTCACGACGACGACCGAGTCGCAGCTCGAAAGCGTGCCGTCGAGCCCGCGGAAACGATCGTCCCAGTCGACGGCGCGATTGAAGGCTACAGGGTCGCTGGCCTGGGAAATCGTCGTTATGTCCTGACGGTACAGCTCGCCTGCCGACACGCTCGCCTGCACGCGGACGATGCCTTCGCCTTCGACCGTGAAGGTGCAGCCGGTGAAGTAGCCCGCGTTTGCGTTGCCAGTCTCGGCCCATTGCGCGTGCGTGCGGTCGAAGACGATGCCGCCTTCTTCGGTGGGCAGGATGGTCCCGCCGTCGCTTGCCCAGGCGCGGACGGTGAACCCGTTCGCTGCCGCCGAAGAGGCGAAAGGCGAGGGGACGGCCCCCGTGCTCGTCGCGGCAGCGTATCCGACGCCGCCGACGAGAAGGGCTCCCGCCACGAAGCAGGCGGCGATCGCATATGGCCGCCTGAGCCCGCGCCTTCTCTTGCTTGCGCCTGCCCTTGTTCGGGCAAGCGTCCGGCTGATGAGCTCCTCGCTCGGGGTCGCGCCGTCTACAAGCTCGACGTAGCGGTCCCGGAATTCGCGTTCGTTCATTGTGCGTCCTCCAATTCGATGTGCAGGGCTTTGCGGGCGCGATGCAGGTGCGAGCGCACGGTTGCCGGCGCATCGCCGGTGATCTCGGCAATCTCCGCGGTGGAATAGCCTTCGTAGTAAAAAAGATGCACTGCGGCGCGCTGCTTCGGGGAAAGCGTGGAAAGCGCCTGCTCAAGTGCTTGGTTTCGTTCGTCGTCGCTCTCTTTCAGCTCGTAGGCGCCAAGCGAGTCGCGCGCAACCTGGGCCGATGCCGCAGGCCCTTCGATCGGCTCCGCTACGCGCACGCCGCGCCTACGCAAGATGTCGTTCGCGCAGTTGATCGTCACGCGGATGAGCCACGCCTTCTCATGCTCGGCGTCGGCGAAGGGCTCGCGGCGCAGGTGCCGCTTGAGAAACGCGTTCTGGAACGCATCGCCCGCGTCGTGCTCGTTTCCGCAGTAGGTGAACGCGAGGCGAAACACCATCGCTCCCCACTTCTCAATCGCGCCTTCGAGGGTATGATCCGTTTTTCTTCTCAAGCGTCCCCTTTCACGAGATGGTTTCGATGATAGCCGACCCGCTTCCTCGGAGCCGCCCTTCATCCTCCTCGACCGGTCTTACTGCAAACACGCGCGAGCGCCGCGAAATGTTGCACGGCGACGGCGCATTTTGCGACAAGTCGCTTACATACCTAAAGAGTGAGGCTATCGAATAGCGATTACTCGCATAATTATGCGAAAATCTTGATTCGCATAATTATGCGAGCTAGTATGAATGCAAAATCTTGCGACCACATAAGCGGAGGAGGGTCTATCTTGTTGGATGCATTGGAAGTTGGGTATGCGATAAAAGATGCGCGGTCCGGGCTGGGCCTGACGCAGGCGCAGCTTGCTGATGCCGCCGGTATTTCTAAACGGTGTCTGTGGTCGCTGGAGCTAGGCCAAAACCCTGGCGTCCAAATGGATAAGTTGCTGGCTGTTTTCAAGGTGCTTGGACTTGACTTGCGGATCGTCGCTTGCGAGAAGCCGAGTAATGGGGCTGGAGAAAGGAAAGCGGAAACCGACCCTGTCCTTTCCGAGAAAATCAGCGATTTTGACGTGCTGTCGATCTTGACGGGTGGTCGAGATGACGTTGCGTAGCCTTGATGTATGGATAGCCGGTAAACGTGCAGGTGAGTTGTCTCAAAATGAATTCGGCGCACTCTCGTTCGCATACCTAAGGGATTATCGTGGCGTTCCTTTGTCCTCGGCAATGCCCTTATCGACTCGAACGTATCGAGACAAAGTCCTTCGCCCTTATTTATGGGGGCTTTTGCCGGAGGACCAAGTTACGCGCGAACACGTCGCTGCCGATGCGGGCATCTCGCCAGGCAACCCTTTTGCTCTTTTAGGGGTCATAGGGCTCGACTGCCCGGGCGCGGTGCAATTTTGCCTGACCAACTCTCGTTCGCATCGGGAAGAGCGCCTCATTCCCATAAGCGATTGCGAGATCGCGAAAAGGCTAAGGACGGGCCGCAAGGAGGGTTCCAGCTGGATTGCGGGGAGTGAGCATTGGAGTTTGGGAGGGCAACAAAACAAGTTTGCCCTGAGAAGGCGAGCGGGCGAATGGTTTTCTTGCGAGGGCGCGGCGGCAACTACTCACATCTTCAAGAGCGGTGTGACGGGGCTTTCTCATCAAGCTCTTAATGAATGCGTCTGCATGCGCCTGGCAGCTGCCTGCGGAATCGACTCTGCGCATGTTGAGTACCTCGAGTTTGAAGACGATGAGGGAATCGAGCCGGCAATCATCATCGAACGGTACGACCGGATAGAGAGCGGTGGTGACGTTTCGAGGCTGCATCAGGAAGACTTCTGCCAAGCACTCGGTTGCTTGCCTCAGAACAAATACACCATGTACGGAGGGCCTGGATGTCCGGAAAGCATAAAACTGCTTCAATCGACTGGTGTCGAGGCCCGCGAAAACGTTGCTCGTTTCCTCCAGATGCTTTTCTTCAATTACCTGATTGCAGCTACCGACGCTCACGCGAAGAACTACTCGCTGATGCTTGAGCAAAGTGGCGCCCATCGGTTAGCTCCCATGTACGATGTGGCCTCGATCGCTCCTTATATCGGCGCTGATGAATGGCGGAATAAACCGCCAAAACTTGCGATGTCGATCGGGGGAGAGAACAGAGTCGGCTGCGTTTCGATGGGGAATATAAAACGGATGGTCGAGCATTGCCGTCTTGACGATATGGGAATCACCGTGGACGGCTGCATTCGCCTGCTGACGCTCTATGCGGATTTGATTCCGGAAAAACTCGAAACGGTATTCAACGAGCTGGAGGAGACGAGTTCTGCGAGAGCCGCTGTTGAGCTAAGGGATCATATGCTCGGTTCGATTTCACAGCTATGCGAGAGGGCAAAAGCGCGTCTTTCGTAGTGTCTATCGACTGCATGTGCCACGACGCTGCACCCAAGCTCTTGCGGCGATTGGGTGATGGCGGGTTGACAGGGTTTTGACTCGCGCTTTCGAATGTCACGGGAATATGACGAAAAACCAGGGTAATCGGAGGACGGCCAGCTCGCCTGTTGGCGCATCCCGATCAAGCTCGTGGTTTCGTGCGTGTTCGCCAAAGGCTACAATAAGAACCGACACGCAGCGGCGCCCGTGCGGGCGCCTGGAAGAAAGGCTTAAAGCATGTTCGACGGAATGAAGAGCCCTGGTCGCAACGACGAATGCTGGTGCGGCAGCGGCAAGAAATACAAGAAGTGCCACCTCGGCTTGGACGAGCGTTTGCAGGAGCTCTACGAGCAGGGCGAGGAGGTGCCGTATCGCTCGCTTCTGAAGACGGCCGCCGACATCGAGGGCATCAAGAAGTCGGCCGCCATCAACATCGGCGTGCTCGACTA
>CAKTSW010000098.1 GCA_934613165.1 uncultured Ellagibacter sp. | reverse complement strand
GACGTCGAACGCCAGGGCGTAAGCGTCGATGTCGTGTTTCTCGACGGCAACCCGCTCCATCTCGACCCGCGCGAGGCGAACGTCGTCAAGGGCGATGGGAAATGCGCGTCGATCGCCGCCGCCTCCATCGTCGCGAAAGTCGAGAGGGACGCGCTCATGTGTCGCTACGACGAGGAGTACCCCGAATACGGCTTCGCCGACAACAAGGGCTATGCGAGCCCCGCGCACATCGACGCCATCAAGCGAGTGGGACTGTGCCCCATCCATCGGGCATCTTTCTGCACCGCGTTCACGCAGCAGTCGCTTTTCTAGAAGCCTGCCTCTATCTGCGCTTTTCAAAGCCGCGTTGGATCCGTGTTGGATTCGCGCGGCTTTTCTCGTCCTTTCAGGGGTTTCGTGGGCGTGTTGCGGGACGGTCGGCGTTTCGGCGCAAGGTTTTAGCGAAGCGCTATGCGCGTTTCCCTTGGGGCTGACGGCCGACCATCCGCCGACAAGGCCCGTCGAATCCCGTTCCTAGAATCATGCGGTACCTACGAAAGGAGAGAGCTATGTCGCAGCAAACAGCGGTCGCCATGTCCGACGACAACGAAGATCCCAGGAAAGATGGGGCGCGTAAGAAATCCCGGAAGCGATCCGGTCACAACAAGGAGCTTGGCCGGAAGGGGGAAGACGCCGCGGTCCGGTTCCTCGAACGCCGCGGCTACGACATCGTCGAGCGCAATTGGACCTGCTTCGCCGGGGAAGCCGACATCATCGCCCGCGACGGCGAGGCGGTGGTGTTCGTCGAGGTGAAGACGAGGACGGGCTCCTCGAACGGCCTTCCCGCCGAGGCGGTCACCAAGAATAAGCGCGAGCGCTACGAGAAGATCGCGTGCGCCTTCCTCGCCGATTACGACGTCGTCGACGTCCCCGTCCGGTTCGACGTGGTGTCGATATCCCTCATCGACGCGGACCGGGCGATGGTGCGCCATCACATCGATGCTTTCGGGGTTGATTGGTGATGTACGGGAGGTGCACCGTTTCCGGGGCGACGCTTCGGGGAGTGAAGGCCGTTCCCGTCGACGTCGAGGTCGCGGTGTCGTCCGGGCTGCCCGGCTTCGCCATCGTCGGCATGGCCGATGCGTCGGTGCAGGAATCGAGGGAGCGCGTCCGGGCCGCGCTGCGGGCGAGCGGCTTTCAGATGCCCTCCGACAAGATCGTCGTCAACCTTGCGCCGAGCTCCCTTCGCAAAACCGGGTCGGGGCTCGATCTGCCCATCGCCGTCGCCCTCCTTGCAGCGACGGGCCAGATCGACCCCGAGGTTGTGAAGGCGCGCCTGTTCGTCGGCGAGCTTTCGCTCGAAGGGTTCGTGAGGCCCGTCGCCGGGGCGCTCGCCTTCGCGCTTTGCGCACGCGATATGTCGTGTTCCCTCGTTTGCGCGGAGGGGAGCGAAGTCGTCGCCGTCGACGGGCTCGAGCAGCTTGGGTTGCGCTTTCTCGGCGGCATGCGCGCGGCGCGCGACCTTCCCCGCATCGTTTCGCCCCGGGCCGAACAGACGGCGTTCGACCTCGACTTCCGTGACGTTGCCGGGCACGATGTCGCGAAGCGGGCGCTGCAGATCGCTGCGGCGGGCAACCACGGCGTGCTCATGATGGGGCCGCCCGGCTCGGGCAAGACCATGCTCGCCTCGCGTCTGCCGTCGCTTTTGCCCCCGCTGACCGAGTCGGAGAAGCTCGAAACGGCGCTCATCCATTCGGTGGCGGGAGAGACGATCGCCCCGATCCTCGCGGGGCGGCGCCCGTTCAGGAAGCCCCATCATTCGGCGTCGCTCGCGGGGCTTGTCGGGGGCGGCTCGCCCATACGCCCGGGCGAGATATCCCTCGCACACAACGGCGTGCTCTTCCTCGACGAACTCTCGGAGTTCAAGGGTTCCGTCCTCCAGGGGATACGTCAGCCGATGGAAACGGGGGAGGTGCGCCTTACGCGCGCCGACGGCAGCGTGTCGTTCCCGGCCCGCTTCATGCTCGTCGCGGCGTCGAATCCGTGCCCCTGCGGGCATTTGGGCGACGAAGAGCACGAATGCACCTGCACGCTTCCCCAGATCAGGATGTACCAGGGGCGCATTGGCGGCCCGCTTATGGACCGCATCGACCTGCATCTCGACGTGCAACGCATCGCTCCGGGCGAGGTCATGGCGACGGGAACGGGCACGTCGTCGGAAACGCTCAGGGAAGAGGTGCTGCGCGCGCGGGAATACGCGGATTGGCGACGGCGGCACGACGAGGCGGAGGGGCGCGATGCGGGGCACGCCCGCGCGCCGAGCGACATCGTCAGATCGTGCCGCTTGTCGACCGACGACGCGGCGTTTCTCGAGGGCGCCGCGAAGACGCACGGCATGAGCGGGCGCGCCATCATGCGCACGCTGTCGGTGGCGCGCACAATCGCCGACATGGGCGAATCGCTCGAAGTGGGGAAGGCCCATCTCTGCGAAGCACTCGGCTTCAGGATCCGAGAGGGGGTGGGCTCATGACGGGGCAGGGAACGGAAAGCCTGAGTGGCCCTCGGCACGTGATCAGAAGAGGCGACGCGTCGTTTCCGCCGCTCCTTGAGCGCGTTGCCCAGCCGCCTCGGGAACTTTTCGTCGTCGGCTGCCCCGACGCGCTGCTCGACCCTGCGCTTGCCGTGGTCGGCGCGAGAAAGGCGACGCCGTACGGCAAGGGTTGCGCGCGCCGGTTCGCTCGCCTTGCCTCGCTGCGGGGGATATGCATCGTGTCGGGCGGAGCCCGCGGGTGCGACGCCGAGGCGCACCGGGCGGCGCTTGCGGCGGGCGGCCGGACGGTGGCGTTCCTTGGGGGCGGGTGCGACAGGGTCTACCCTCCCGAGAATCTGCCGCTTTTCCAGCAGATCGTCGATGCGGGAGGGGCGGTGGTGTCCGAGCGGGAATGGGGGTTTCCTCCCGTGCCGTACGCATTTCGGGCGCGTAACCGCCTGATCGCGGGAATCTCGCAAGCCACGCTCATCGTCGAGGCGGGCTTGCCGTCGGGGACGTTCTCGACGGCCGACGAGGCGCTTGCGGTCGGGGCGGAGGTGCTCGCCGTTCCCGGGTCGATCACGTCGGCGTCTTCGCGAGGGGCGAACCGCCTGATCGCCCAAGGGGCCACGCCCGTCGTCGACGACGATTCGTTCCTCGACGCGCTTTTCAGCGTCTACGGGTGCCTTCGGCAGGAAACGGCGCGCGCGGACGCCGCGCTGGGAGCGGAGGGCCATGGCGAGCCGCAACGGGGCGGCGCGACTGGCGAGGCGTTGCGGGATCAGGTGCCCGGCGGCGCATCGCGCGGGCTGGCGGGCGGCGCCGGGCGCGACCCGCTTCTGGCGGCGCTTTCGGCGGAGCCGATCGGGATGGAGCGGCTCCGATCCCTCGCCGAGACGCTCGCGCCTGCGGAGGAGGACGCGTGGATATGGCTTTCCGTGCGCGTCGCCGAGCTGGAGGCGACCGGCCTTGTGAAGCGCTACCCCGACGGGAAGCTCGGGCCTGCCGTCGACCCTCTGGTATAATCAGCGGCTGCGCGCGATGGCGTTTCGCGTGCACAGCCGATCGTACCGTGGGCGTTGGGCCCGCGTTTTCGCAAGGAGGGCTTTTGATGGAAGGCATGCGCCGCCGCGTGCGGGTTTTGGGAGCGGGGCTCGCGGGAAGCGAGGCCGCGCTTCAGCTTGCGAACCGCGGGGTCGAGGTCGAGCTTGTCGAGATGAGGCCGGGCGTGCCGACGGCGGTCCACAAGAGCGGCAACGCGGCCGAACTCGTCTGCTCCAACTCGCTGAAGAGCACGAAGCCCGACAGCGCGGCGGGGATGCTCAAGTCCGAGCTTGCGCAGCTCTCGTCGTGCGTCTACGGTGCGGCGCTTCGCCATCGCGTCGCGGCGGGCGGGGCGCTTGCCGTCGACCGCGAGGCGTTTTCCGCCGATATCACCGCGCAGATCGAGAATCATCCGCTGATTGAGGTCGACCGCAGGGAGGCTTCCAGCCTCGACGATGAGGCGCGGGGGGTCGACGCTCTCGTCGTTGCGACGGGCCCGCTCACCTCGGACGCCTTGGCCGAGTCGCTGCGCCAGGCGACGGGGAAGGACCACCTCGCCTTCTTCGACGCCGCCGCCCCGGTCGTCATGGCCGACTCGCTCGATTACGGCAAGCTCTTCAGCCAGAGCCGCTACGAAGAAGGGGCGGGCGATTACCTGAACGCCCCCTTCACGAAGGAAGAATACGAGGCGTTCGCCCATGAGCTTCTGGGCGCGCAGCGCGTCATCAAGCGCGACTTCGAGTCGAGGGACCTTTTCCAGGCGTGCCAGCCCATCGAGGAAATCGTCCGCACGGGCATCGACGCGCCCCGCTTCGGCGCGCTCAAGCCGGTCGGCCTCACCGACCCTCGGACGGGGCACAGGCCTTGGGCGGCGCTGCAGCTGCGCGCCGAGGACGCCAATGGGGAAAGCTACAACCTGGTCGGGTTCCAGACCAACCTCACCTTCCCCGAGCAGCGCCGCGTGTTCCGCATGATCCCCGGCCTGGAGAACGCGGAGTTCGCCCGCTACGGCGTCATGCACAGGAACACCTTCATCGACGCGCCGCACCTGCTCGACGCGAGCCTTCGCCTTCGCGGCGAGGCGGGAAAGCTCTGGGATGTCCCCGTGTACGTTGCCGGCCAGCTTGCGGGCACGGAAGGGTACTGCGAGGCGATTCGGTCGGGCCTTCACGTGGCCCTTTCCGTTGCGGCGCAGCTTTCAGGGGCGCCTTCGCCCGAGCTTCCGGCCGACACGGCGTTCGGTGCGCTTCTGGCCTACGCCACCGACCCGGCGACGACGGGGTACCAGCCGATGCACGTGAACTTCGGCATCATGAGGCCGCTCGAGGTGCGCGTGCGCAACAAGCGCGACCGCTACCACGCGTACGCCGAGCGCGGCGAGGCGGCGCTCGGCTCGTACGTTGCGGCGCTGCGCCAGGCGGGGCTTCTCGAGAGCGCGCCTGCAGCTGCGAGTGGGGAAGCGCCTCATGGCGGGAAGTGACGTACCGAGGCTGGAAGGCGAGACGGAGGAAACTCGCCCGAAAGGCGTTGCGCCGGCTGCGGCTTCGTCGATCGAGGCGTTCTGCACGGCGCTCGTCGCCGAGCGGGGGGCGTCGGCGAACACCGTGCGCGCCTACCGCATCGACCTTTCCGACTACGGCAGATGGGCCGCACGCAACAAGGTCGATGCGCTCCATGCGTCGCACAAGGACCTGCGCCGCTACCTTGCCGAACTGGACGAGGCGGGCTATTCCCGCCGCACGGTGAACAGGCGCCTTTCGGCGCTACGGACGTTTTTCCGATGGCTCAACGTCACGGGGGCGGTCGAGTCCGACCCGGCGAGCGCGCTTCAGGGCCCGAAAACCTCGAAGCACCTTCCCCACGTGATCAAGCCGGCCGACATGGTGCGCCTTCTTTCGGTTCATGGGAAGCGCGACGCTTTCGGTCGCGAGCGCGAGCAATCCCTTTCGGACATGCGCGACCAGGCAATCCTTGAATTCCTCTACGCGTGCGGGGCGCGCGTGTCGGAGGCGTCGGGCCTGCTCTGCGAGAACGTCGACCTCGAAGCGGGGGAGGCGCGGCTTTTCGGCAAGGGGTCGAAGGAGCGGATTGTGCCCCTGCACGACTTGGCCGTGTCGTCGATGAAAGCCTACGCCGTCGTTGCGCGACCGAGGCTTTTGGGCGACGCGACGTGCCCTTGCTTCTTCGTGTCGACGCGCGGCAACCAGATGGGCACCGACGCGATGCGCAAGATGTTCAAGGCGACGGTGCGCGCAGCCGGGCTCGACGACTCGCTTTCGCCGCACGACATGCGCCACACGTTCGCGACGGACCTTCTGAACGGCGGCGCCGATTTAAGAAGCGTGCAGGAGATGCTCGGGCACGCGAGCCTTTCGACCACGCAGATCTACACGCACCT
>CAKTSW010000097.1 GCA_934613165.1 uncultured Ellagibacter sp. | reverse complement strand
AACGGCGGCATTGTAGACGAAGGACCGTACATGAACTCTCAAATTAGCGAACAGACGGAGCATGCGGCCTGCATGGGGGTGCAGGACCGTTCGGCGGGCGCCGACCGAAGCGCGCAGGCTTCCGGACTCTATCGCTCTTCGTATGAACATGACGCATGCGGCATCGGCGCGCTGGCGCACCTGAAGGGCGTTCGCAGCCATGCGATGCTCGACGACGCGCTTTCCGTGCTCGTGAACCTCGAGCATCGCGGCGGCACGGGGCTCGAGCGCAACACCGGCGACGGCGCGGGCGTCCTGTTCCAGATTCCCCATCGCTTCTTCCGCAAGGAGGCTCAGAAAGAAGGGCACCTTCTTCCCGACGAGGGGGACTACGGCGTGGCGATGCTGTTCTTCCCCCACGACGACCCCATCGGCGTGCGCGATGCGAAGCGCACGTTCGAGGAAGGTTGCGCCGCGTGCGGCGTGCCGCTCATGTTCTGGCGCGAGGTGCCGGTCGACCCGCATGACCTGGGGCAGACCGCCCAGGCATGCATGCCGACCATCCTGCAGGCGTTTTTGTGCCGCCCCGAGGGCGTCGCCGCCGGCCAGGACTTCGAGCGCAAGCTCTACGTGTGCCGCCGCACCATCGAGCGCGCCGCCGACGCCAACCCGGCGCTTTCGGGCAAGATCTTCTACGTATGCTCCATGTCGTCGCGCACGATTGTGTACAAGGGCATGCTCGTCGCCACGCAGATGCGCCGCTTCTTCACCGACTTGAACGACGCCGCGGTGGAAACCTCGCTCGCGCTCGTCCACTCGCGCTACTCCACGAACACGACCCCGTCGTGGGAGCGCGCGCACCCGAACCGCTACATCATCCACAACGGCGAGATCAACACGCTGCGCGGCAACATCAGCTGGACGCGCGCCCGCGAGCCGAAGCTCTACAGCCCCGTGCTCGGCGATGACCTGCGGCGCGTGCTGCCCATCATCAACCGCGAAGGGTCCGACTCCGCCATCCTCGACAACGTGCTCGAATTCCTGACCATGAACGGACGCGCGCTCGACCGCGCGGTCACCATGATGATTCCCGAGCCGTGGGACCACAACGACCGCATCTCCGACAAGCGCCGCGCCTTCGACGCCTACCAATCCATGCTGATGGAGCCGTGGGACGGCCCGGCCGCCATCGCGTTCACCGACGGGCGCGTGCTCGGCGCCGCGCTCGACCGCAACGGCTTGCGCCCGGCGCGCTACTACGTGACGCGCGACGATTGGTTGATCCTGTCGTCGGAGGTGGGCACCATCGACGTCGACCCGGCCAACGTGTTGAAGGCGGGGTGCTTGGGCCCCGGCGAGATGCTGGAAGTGAACCCCGACGAGGGGCGCGTCATTTGGAACGACGAGATCCGCAACCGCTACGCCAACGAAAAGCCCTACCGCGACTGGCTCGGCGAGGAAACGCTCGCCGTCGACGACCTCGCGTGCCCGAAGCCGGGTACTCTTGCCGCCGACCGCGACGCCGACGTCGACTTCACGCGGCGGATGGCGAAGCTCGGCTACCACTTCGACGACGTGGAGGAGCTTGTGCGCCCGATGGCCGAAAAGGGCAGCGTGCCTTTGGCCTCCATGGGGGTCGACGCGCCGCTCGCGTGCCTCTCGAAGAAGACGCGCAGCTTCTTCGACTACTTCAGCCAGCTGTTCGCCCAGGTCACGAACCCGCCGATCGACGCCTTGCGCGAAAGCTTCGTCACGTCGACGGTGCTCTATATCGGCAACCACGGCAACATGCTCGAGGACTGCCGCGACACCTGCCGCCTCGTGAGGCTTGAGGGCCCCATGCTCACGCATGACGAGTTCAACCGGCTCGTCGCCATCGACCGCGTCGGCTTCAAGACCGAGCGCTTCAGCTGCACCTACCCGCGCAACGCCGAGCCGGGCGCGCTCGAGGCCGCGCTCGAGGCGCTTTGCGAGAACGTGGAGGCGACGGTGCGCTCGGGCGCGAACCTCATCGTGCTGTCCGACCGCGCGGCCGAAGGCGAAGTGCCCATCCCGAGCCTGCTTTCGCTCGCGGCGGTTCACAACCATCTCATCAACGTGGGGCTTCGCACCGACGCCGACCTCATCGTGGAAACCGGCGATGCCATGCGCGCCCACGACTTCGCGTGCTTGGTCGGGTACTCCGCAAGCGGCATCTACCCGTATGCGGCGCACGAATGCATCCGCGACCTTTGTGCCCGCGGCGAGCTGTCGATCCCCGGCGACGAGGCGGTCGCCAACTACGACCGCGCCGTCACGGCGGGCATCACGTCCATCATGTCGAAGATGGGCATCTCCACGATGCAGGGCTACCACTCCGCGCAGATCTTCGAGATCATGGGCCTCGACGACGCGCTCGTCGACAAGTACTTCACGCACACCTCCACGCGCATCGGCGGCCTTGACGCCGCGGGCGTGCAGCGAGAGCTCAACGAACGCTACGACAAGGCGATCGCCCTGGCGAAAACCCCTGCCCCCGACCAGCTGCCCACGCTCGGCCTGACCGCGTGGCGCCCGCTCGGCGGCGAGGAGCACCTTATCAACCCGCAGACCATCTACCTGCTGCAACGCGCATGCCGCGAGGGCGACTTCGACCTGTTCAAGGAATACAGCGCCGCGTGCCACGTGAAGGGGCGCGCCGTCACCCTGCGCGATCTGCTCGACTTCGCACCGCAGGGCGCGCCGGTGCCGCTTAGCGAGGTGGAGCCTGCGAGCGAAATCGTCAAGCGCTTCAACACGGGCGCCATGAGCTACGGCTCTATTTCCAAGGAAGCTCACGAATGCCTTGCCATCGCGATGAACCGCCTGGGCGGGCGCTCCAATACCGGCGAGGGCGGCGAGGACCCGGCGCGCGAGACCCCGCTTCCGAACGGCGACAGCAAGCTTTCCGCCATCAAGCAGGTGGCGTCGGGCCGTTTCGGCGTGACGAGCCGCTACCTTTCTTCGGCCATCGAGATCCAGATCAAGATGGCCCAGGGTGCGAAGCCCGGCGAAGGCGGGCACCTGCCCGGCAAGAAGGTGTACCCGTGGATCGCGGAAGTGCGCCGCTCCACGCCGGGCGTGGGTCTCATCTCCCCGCCGCCGCACCACGACATCTACTCGATCGAGGACTTGGCCGAGCTCATCTTCGACCTGAAGAACGCCAACCCCGGCGCGCGCGTGTCGGTGAAGCTGTGCGCGCTCGCGGGCGTGGGCACCATCGCCACCGGTGTGGCGAAGGGCGGTGCCGACAAGATCACCATCTCCGGGCACAACGGCGGCACGGGCGCGGCCCCGCGCGACTCCATCTACCATGCGGGCATCCCGTTCGAGATCGGCCTGGCCGAAACGCAGCAGACGCTTCTGCGCAACGGCCTGCGCAGCCGCGTGGTCGTGGAAACCGACGGCAAGCTCATGTGCGGGCGCGACGTGGCGATGGCGTGCTTGCTCGGCGCCGAGGAATTCGGCTTCGCCACCATGCCGCTCATCGCCATGGGCTGCATGATGCAGCGCGACTGCCAGCAGGACACCTGCCCGGTCGGCATCGCGACGCAGAACTGCAAGCTGCGCGGGTGCTTCGCTGGCAAGCCGGAATACGTGGTGAACTTCATGATGTTCGTCGCTGAGGAAATGCGCGAAATCATGGCACGCCTCGGGTTCCGCACGGTCGACGAAATGGTGGGCCACCCCGAGTACCTGCGCCAGGTCGAGGTGCCGGGCAACTGGAAGGCCAACGAGATGGACCTCTCCGACATGCTCGCCTGCGTGGAAACCGAGTTCGGCCGCACTATCCCGGGTGCCGACGGGCGCCACTTCCTGCCGTCGATGGCTGCCGACTGCCAGCTCGACCGGGCGCTCGACGCGACGCTGTTCATCCCCTACACGGCAAGCGCGCGCGAGCACTTGGAGCCCATCCGCTTCCGCGCCGACATCGCGAACGTGAACCGCTGCGTTGGCACGATGCTCGGCAGCCAGGTGACGCGCCAGCACCCCGAAGGGCTTCCCGAGGGGTCGATCACGATCGACTGCGACGGCTCGGGCGGCCAGAGCTTCGGCGCGTTTCTGCCGCGCGGCGTCACGCTCAACATCACAGGCGACGCGAACGACTACTTCGGCAAGGGGCTTTCGGGCGGCATCCTGACGGTTCGCCCGCCCGAGACGGCGACCTACAAGTTCGATGAGAACGTCGTCGTCGGCAACGTGGCGTTCTATGGCGCGACCAGCGGAAAGGGCTTCGTGAACGGCCTTTCCGGCCAGCGCTTCGCCGTGCGCAACTCGGGCGCCACCGTGGTGGTCGAGGGCGTGGGCAACCATGGCTGCGAGTACATGACCGGCGGTGTCGCGCTCATCCTGGGCGAGGTCGGGCCGAACTTCGCGGCCGGCATGTCGGGCGGCGTGGCGTACGTGTACGACCGCTTCGGCACGCTCGCCGACAACTGCAACCTCGACATGGTGCGCCTGTGCAAGCCCGACGAAAGCGAGATCGAGCTCATCCACGGCCTTATTGAGGAACATGCCGAGCGCACGCAAAGCCCGCGCGGCATCAAGATGCTGTACCAGTTCAACACGCTGAAGGACCATTTCGTGAAGGTCATCCCGCGCGACTACGAGCGCGTGATGAACGAGGTTGCCAAGGCCGAGGCCGCCGGCAAATCGCACGAAGAGGCGTTGCAGATCGCGTTCGACGCTATGACGGAAGGGAAGTAGAGATGGGTAAGCCAGGAGCGTTTTTGGAGCATGGCCGCGTTGCCCACAGCCTGCGTCCCGTAAGCGAGCGCACACGCGACTTCAACGAGCTGTACGTGAATCTGCCTGAAGGCCAGCAGCAGGTGCAGGCAAGCCGCTGCATGGCATGCGGTGTGGCGTTTTGCCAGGTGGGAGCGCCGTTCGGGAAGGCGCGCCCGTCGGGGTGCCCGCTTCACAACCTTATCCCGGAATGGAACGACTTGGTCTATCGCGGCCAGTGGGACGAAGCGGCGAAGCGGCTTTCGCTCACGAGCCCCATGCCCGAGTTCACGAGCCGCGTGTGCCCGGCTCTGTGCGAGGCCGCGTGCAACCTTGCGCGCAACGACGAGGCGGAGACGATCCACGACAACGAGCGCGCGATCTCCGATTGGCAGTGGGCGCATGGCGGGCCGCGCCGGTTCGAGCCGGCGGCCGCCGATGCGCCGAGCGTGTGCGTGATCGGCTCGGGGCCTGCGGGCCTTGTGGCGGCGTGGGACCTCGCGCGTCGCGGGGCGCGCGTCTGCGTGGCGGAGCGCCACGACCGTGCGGGCGGTCTGCTCATGTACGGCATCCCCAACATGAAGCTCGACAAGGCGGTCGTTTCGCGCCGCGTTGAGCTTATGGAGGAGCTCGGCATCGAGTTCCGCCTTAACACCGATGCGGCCGACCCTGAGGTGGCCGCTGCGTTGGCGGAAGAGTTCGACGCGGTGGTCGTGGCTGCAGGCGCTTGCGCCGCGCGCGGCGTGCGGGCCGAAGGCTTCGACGAGGGACTGGCCGCGGGAGACGTGGTGTACGCGGTCGACTACCTGACCGAGCAGACGCGTGCCCTTCTGGAAGGCCGTAAGCCCGCCATCAGCGCCGAGGGCAAAGACGTCGTCGTCATCGGCGGCGGCGACACGGGCAACGACTGCATGGGCACGGCGGTGCGCCAGGGCGCGCGCACGGTTCGTCAGCTGGAATACGGCCCCTGCGCGCCGGCGGAGCGTGCGGCGAGCAATTTGTGGCCCGAGTGGCCCAACGTGAAGAAGACCGACTACGGCCAGGAGGAAGCGATCGCGCTTCAGGGCGAAGACCTGCGCGAATGGTGCGCTGACACGCAGAAGATCCTGCTTTCCGACGCGGGACGCGTGCGCGGCATCCAGGTGCACACGCTCGACTGGTCGGCCGGCAAACCCGTTTCCGTCGAAGGCTCCGAGCGCGAGTACGACGCGCAGCTTGTGCTGGTGGCGTGCTGCACCGGAATATCGAAGTAATGC
>CAKTSW010000096.1 GCA_934613165.1 uncultured Ellagibacter sp. | reverse complement strand
GAACCTTCCCGTACCGCCAACGCGGGAGTCTCTTTTGCAGCGGCATTGCAGATAAACAACCTGCTTTACGAAAGGGGAAGCACCATGGAGTGGATTGGAGTCATCGGCATCATCGTCGGTCTCGTCTTCTTCGTCATTGCAGCCATGAAGGGCTGGAATGTTCTCATCACGTCCATCGTGACGGCCGTCATCATCGCGGCCACCAACGGCATGGACATCGCCAACGCCATCCTGGGCACGCAGTCGTCCTACGTGACCGGCCTTGCGAGCTTCGTTCAGAAGAACCTGCTCATCTTCATGGGCGCGGCCATTTTGGGCGAGTACATCGACAAGTCGGGCGCGGCGAAGTCCATCGCCCAGGCGATCGTGGGCAAGGTCGGCACGAAGAGCCCGTACCTCGTCCTCCTCGCCATCGCCGCCGTCGGCGCGATCCTCACCTACGCCGGCATCTCGATGTTCGTGGCCATGTTCGCCCTCATCCCGCTGGCTCGCCCGATCTTCAAAGAATGCAACATCCCGTGGCATCTGTTCTGCGCCGCGTGGTCGCTCGCTGCCTGCTCGTTCACCATGGCCATGATCCCCGGCGTTCCCGCCGTCGCCTGGATCAACGCGGCTAACGGCTGCGGCGTGTCCATGACCGCGGCTCCGGTGCTCGGCATCGTCGGTACCATCATCGCGATCGCGGTGTCCTGCCTTTACATCAAGTTCGCCCTGAAGCGCGCCCAGGCCAAGGGCGAGACCTACGAAATTACCGCCGCCGACGAGCAGACCGCATCCGAGCAGAAGGAACTCCCGAGCCTGATCGTGTCCCTGCTCCCGCTTATCCTGCTGATCGTCATCATCATCGGCGGCTCCCAGCTCGGCGTGAAGAACGTCGTTTACATCGGCATGATCGTCGCCGTCGTCGTTTCCATGATCGTGTTCAACAAGTACATCTCGAGCCAGCGCGACACCATGGGCAACGGCGCTAAGAACGCCCTCGGCCCCGCGCTCTTCACCTCCGCCGCCGTCGGCGTCGGCACCGTCGCCGCTGCTTCCGTGGGCTTCACCGTCATCTACGAGGCGATCTTCAACATGCCCGGCGGCACCTACGTTTCCGCCGCGACCATGGCTGCCGTCCTCGGCGGCGTCATGGGCTCCGGTTCGGGCGCTGTGGGCATCATCGCCCAGAACTTCCTCGAGCCGTACCTGGCCACCGGCTGCGACCCGGCTGCCCTCGCGAAGATCATCGCGACCGCTGCCACCATCGGCGGTGCGCTTCCGAACTCGGGCGCTATGTTCGGCATGCTCGCCGCGATGGGCCTGAACCACGGCAACTCCTACAAGCACATCGCCGCCATCTCCATCGGCGCCGGTTTGTGCGCATTGATCGTCATGATCGTCCTCGCGAACCTCGGTATCGCGTAGGGAAAGCCTGTTCGGGCGGCGGGGTGTAGCGCTCTGCCGCCCGTGAACCGCTTGTCTTTCGAGAACGTTGCGGGCGGGTGACGTCTTGAAAGACGCGAATCTCGATGGGCGCCTTCATCGATCGGGCGCCCATCCCTCAGAGAAGAGGGCTGTTCCCTCCACATATCCCGCGCTCTTATCCCCTAAGAGCGAACTCTCCACTAGGTGCTTCCCCCTTTTCCCTCTATTCATGCCGGGAAGCGCCACAGCCCTCTTCTCTGAGGTTTCGATATCTCAGCATCGATACGCATGACTCCATATGAGGGGCCGAAGAATCAGAGGGGAACATATGAACGCAGAAACTGCGGCGGAAAGCGCCGCGAAGGGGAAATCGACGCCTGAAGTGGCGGCTCCCGCCCAGGGACGCGCGCCGTCGAAGGGAAAGGCGACTTCCCAGTCGTCGCTGTTCGAGCGTGTACCCGATTCGGAACGTTTGGCCTGGCCCGACATCGCCGCCATCCTCTCAGGCGTCGTGTCGTCGCTCTCCAAGCTCATGGGCGGCGGCATCGTGGCGTTCTATGCGGGTTGTCAGCTCGGCGGGGTGGCCATGGCCATCACCTTCGCGCTCTCGTTCGTCCTCACCTACCTTGTGGGCAAGATCACTTTCCGAGAGGGCCTTCCCAACAACGTGGCGAGCCGCCTCTACATCTTCGGCACGAAGGGGTCGGCGATAGGCTCGCTTGTGTGGATCTTCCTGCTTGTCGGCGTGCTTGCCGTGGGCACCGTTCAGCTCGGCAACGCCATCCTCTACGCGTTCGGCCTCGATGCCACCTGGGAACGCTGGGCGCTCTTCATCGGCATCAGCTGCGTGTGGGTTTTCATGGCGCTCTTCGGCACGAAGGTCATCGCGCGCATGAACGCGGCGTTCGTCGTGGCGCTGTTCTGCGTGATGGGCTACGTCGTCCACCTCATCGTGGCGAACGGCCAGATGGGAGACGCACTCACTCACGGCGTCATGATCCCGGGCGTGGAAGTGGGGCAGGGCTTCGCCTACGGCGTGAACTACGCCATCATGACGAGCGGCCTGCTCGCGCTGTTCGCCGCCGACTTCACGCGCTTCGCCCGTAAGGAAAGCGACCTGGTCCCCATCGCGGGCGTGGGATCGTTGTTCGCCGTGATCACCTACCTCTTCGGCGCGCTCATCACGTACTTCGGCTTCGAGAAGTCGGTCGAGTACTTCTCGGCGCAGGGTATGGGCGCCACCGCCGCCGCGCACGCGGCCATTACCAACCCCGGCATTTCGCTCGTGCTCGCTGCGGGTGGGGTGGGGCTCGCGATCATCTGCCTGTCGCAGATGAAGGTGGAAACCTCCAATTCCATCGGCGGCGCGAACGCGGTGACGAACCTGTTCGATTCGCTGTTCGGCGTGAAGCTGTCCTGGCCCGCTGCCGTCGTCATCGCCAACGCCATCGGGCTCGCCTTCATCTTGGGCAACATCTTGGACCAGGTGAACGCCTTCATGTCGTTCGGGTCGATTCTCACCATTTCCTGGTGCATGCTCCTCATCACCGACTACTACATCGTCCGCGGGCCCATGAAGATCGGCTCGCGCGGGGTGCCCTTGTCGTCGGTCGAGTCGGTGAACTGGCGCGGCGTCGTCACGCTGGGCGTCACGAGCATCGTGAACATGGTGCTCTATTCCACGGGCGCCGTCTCGGTGCCGTTCCTTACCACCGCTCCCATGACGGTCGTGCTCTACCTCGTGCTTTCGTGGGCAACGCGCGACAAGGTCCGCGCCGCCGAGGCGGAGCGCCTGGCCGCGTGCAGCGCGGCGGGGAAGCAGACCGAAGAGGCTGCAGGGGAAGTTGCCGCTGAGTAATCCATCCGCCCTCGCATTCGGGATGGCCCAGTCGCGTTAACGAGCGGCTGGGCCTTTTTGCCCTTCGGCTGCCATCGCAAGGAATCTCCTGGCAGCATAGTCCCACATGCTGCTGGATTGCAGCTCATTACTGAGAAACCTGCTCGTTCTTGATGAGTTCCACAAGCTCCTTCTTGGAATGCACGTCGAGCTTCGCGTAGATTGACCGGGTGTGGGCGCGTACCGTGTAAATGGAAAGCACCTCCCGGTCGGCGATTTCCTGCGCGCTTCGACCGCGCGAAAGCTCCTCCATTACCTGGGCCTCGCGCGCCGAAAGCTGGCAGCGTGCGGCCACGGCGGCGCATTTCTTGCTCCAGAGCCCCGACTCGCGAAGCTGCGCTCCGTCGTCTCCCGAATCTTCTGTGGCCTCGTCGATAGGGAGCAGCAGGCTGTTGATCTGCTTTTCCGAGAACACGAACAGCACGTCGACGAGCACCGCCACGCCGATCACCGTGATGACGACGCGCATGAAGTCGTCGCCGAGCTGCGCGCTTTGGTACGCGATAGCGAGCGCCGCTGCGGCGAGCGAACCGCCTGACAGCGCCGCATTCCCGAGCGCCACGACGCGCACGGCGTTCGCTTTCCACTGATAGATAAGGTAGTAGAGCATGGACCAGACCACCATGTTGTAGCACGAGCAGATGATCCACCCCATCGACGCGACGGCGGTCGAGCGCAGCGAGAACATCGACACCACCACGATGAGCAGGGTAAGGCCCCCTGCGGCAATCGAGTACAGCTTCCCGAAGTCGTCGCGGCTTCCGCGCGCGAGAAGAACGACGAGAGCGATGCCCGCCATGATGAATATCTCGACGAACTGAGCGATAGCGGTGCTCGAGACGCTTACCGAGGGCGGCATGCCGATGAGGATGTACGAGCGGATAAGCTCAAGGGCCGTCGAGCACAACCCGATCGACAGCATGAGGATGCCGAATTTCCGGGGAATGGGAACCTCGTTCGTGAGCACTTGCGTCTCCCCGCGCACGTTCTTGCTGCGTAGGCTGAAGAAGAACGCCGACAGAAGCGGTAACAGGACGAAGCATGCGCTCGCGACCTCGTTGGGGCATCCGTTCAAAACGAAGAACACCATGATTGAGAACAGCTCGCTCAAGGCGATCGTGTAGAGGGCCCTATGGGGCGCGAGCGTGCCGAAAAGAGCGGCTGCGCGCATGAAGAGCGTCGTCGTGCCTGCGCCCGAAAGGATGCAGCCGGCGTAGAACAGGTACTGGTTGGGCAGAATCGCTTCCCGCGTTGCCACGATGAGGAGCGTGCCTACGCAGCCGACAAGCGCGCCTGCATAGGTGAAGGCGTTTTTCGCCACGATCTTCGACGCGCGTTTCGAGAACGCGGCGAACAGAAGCAACGTCGCGACGCATGCGGCAAGATGGACCATCATGAGGTTTTCCGAGCGGATGCTCGTCTCGGTGTCGTGCAGCCAGAAGGCACCCGAGAACCCGATGGTGTTCCAGGCGATCCAGCACCCAAGTCCGAGATAGGTGAGCCCTGGCACCTGCCGGTCTATCGATGCGAGCGCCGTATGGCCGCGCGAAGGCTTGGAAGAGCCTTTCGCGTTCTTGGCCTGTTGCCTTTCGACGGCTTCCCCCGAAGCCTCGCCTTTCCGACTCATGAGCATCCCCTCCAATGCTTTTCATGAACGGCTTGATTCTAACGCGAATGGTCGTCTTTTATCTAGTCATCGACTGACTATCAATCGCAATCGATATAGTTAACTATTGTCTATGCAGGGAAAACGTCTCCTCTCTACAGTGGATTTCACGAAATGCGACGCACGCGGGAAAGAGGGCCCGCGGCGCACGTAGCGCAAAGAAGAGGGGAGACGAGAATATGAAGCTCAGCGAGAAGCCTTTCCCGAGATTCGAGGCACCCGCCAGTTTCGAGAAGTACGCTGAAAAGGGATCGACGACCGAGCAGAACCGCTGCGGCCGAAGCGCGCGCAATTCCATCGAGGACGACGATGCGCGGGATGCTTCTGGCGCGCGCACCTACGAAGACGCGCTCGACGACGTGATCACCTGCATCGGCGCGCAGAACTCCCTTCGCGAAATCCTTTATAAAACGCTTGCGTTCTGCGAGACGCCCCATGAATTCACCGAAGTCGAGGACTTCATCGCGCAAAGCGACGAAGCCGTCTACAGCCATGTCATCCAAACGCCGTTCGAGCTCATCGGCATGCTCGTGCGCGCCGGCGGCCTCGACGAGACCCCGCTCGACGCTGCGGGCAATCCCATCGCGTCCGAAACGCTCGACGCGCTTTCCCCCGACGACCAAGACGACCTCGTCGCGACGTATCGGATAAGCGCCACGTCGGCGGGGCGCGCGGCGGTGGAGCTTCTCTCGCCGAAGCGCCGTCTTATGGCGCAGCTCGCGCACGACCCGCACCGGGCCGACACGTTCTGGGCTCTCATCGCGTTCTGCGAAACGCCGCGCACGTTCCCGGAAATTAAGGAATATTTCGACGCCACCCCCGAGTTCGCTCACGACGTGGTGGCTCATTCGCACCAACTCGCGCCCGACTTCTACGTCGACAAGCTCGACAAGGCCGGGGCGCTTGTTTGGAGGGGGGCCTGGGTCGCGACCGACGCAGGCAAATCGCTGCTCGAAGCCCATAAGGCTTCGCGCTAGCGCTCTCTATATACCAGCAGGAGAACGGAAAGAAGAG
>CAKTSW010000095.1 GCA_934613165.1 uncultured Ellagibacter sp. | reverse complement strand
GTGCCGCTGTGCGCCACGTCGTGCGCCGACTGGCGCAACCTCGCGCGCAGGCTCGAGAAGGACCCGCTCGCCCTCATGAAGAAGGACGTGCGCCCGTGCTTCGATTCGCACGTGGGCTTGGGGCCGGGGGCATGCTGCGGAAAGATCACACCCGAAGAATACGCGGGGCACGTGAAGCGCATCGAGCGGTTCCTTTCCGGCCAGCATCGCGAGTTCGTCGCCGAGCTGAAAGAAGAAATGGAAGACGCCGCCGCCGAGCTCGACTTCGAGCGCGCCGCGCGCGTCAAGGCGCGCATCGACACCATCAACTCGCTCACCGACAAGCAGCATGCGGTCTCGGCGCGGAACCTCAACGCCGATGTGATCGGCTTCTTCCGCGAGGAGACCGTCGCCGGCGCGCACGTGCTCATGGTGCGCGAGGGGCGCATCATGAACTCGAACGAGTTCGTGCTCAACCGAGGGAAAGACGTTCCCGACCAGGACCTTCTGCACAACTTCCTCTTGCGCTACTACGATACGACGACGTCCATTCCCCATGAGGTCATCGTGCGCGACGCTCCCGAGGACCAGGAGCCGATGGAAGAATGGCTCACCGGCAAGCTCGACAGCGTGCACGGGGCGAAGGTGCGCTTCACGGCGCCGCAGAAGGGCGAGAAGGCCGAGCTCGTCGCCATGGCGGAAACCAACGCCAAGCACACGCTCATGCGCTACAAGGTGCGCACGAACTACGACGACAAGCGCATCAACGACGCGCTGCTCCAGCTTGAAAGCGCCCTTGCGCTCGACGCGCCGCCCATGCGCATCGAATGCTTCGACATCTCCACCATCCACGGCTCGTACACGGTGGCGTCGATGGTCGTGTTCACAGGCGGCAAGCCCGACAAGAACCAGTACCGCCGCTTCAAGATCAAGACGCCGCTCGACGAGGCGAACGACTTCCTTTCCATGCAAGAGGTGATGAGCAGGCGCTATGCCCCTGCGCGCATGGCCGATGAGCGCTTCGGCAGCAAGCCCGACCTCATCATCCTCGACGGCGGCAAGCCGCAGCTTTCCGCGGTCATGGAGATGTTCGACCAGATGGGGATCGACGACATCGCTCTGTGCGGCTTAGCCAAGCGCGACGAGGAGCTTTTCGTTCCCTGGCAGGACACCGGGCCTGTCGTTTTGCCGTCGGGCTCGGCGTCGCTCTACCTCGTGAAACAGGTACGCGACGAGGCCCACCGTTTCGCCATCACCTTCCACCGCGAGTTGCGCGGCAAGGGCATGACGGCGAGCATCCTCGACGAGGTGGCGGGGCTCGGCCCTGTGCGCAAGAAAGCCCTGCTCAAGCACTTCAAATCGTTCAAGAACCTTAAAGCGGCGAGCTTGGCGGAAATCAAAGAGGCGCACCTGGTCCCCGACGAGGTGGCCGAAGAGCTCCACCGCGTCATCGAGCAGTATAATAGCGAGCGGAAAGACGAGACCGTCGTCGGCGGCGAAGAGGGGGTTTAGCGATCATGGCAAGTGAAACCCGCGCGAAGAACGACGCGCCCGATAGGGAGGCGCCCGATCTGGACCATATGCCCGAGCTCGTTATCGTCACGGGCATGAGCGGCGCCGGCCGCACCGAGGCTATGCACGTGTTCGAGGACTTGGGCTATTTCTGCGTCGACAACCTGCCGGCGAGCCTCATCGGCGACTTGCTCGCGCTCACGGGCATGCCGGGACAGCCCGACGCCCACCGGCGCCTCGCCGTGGTGTGCGACGCGCGCAACCGCGACTTCTTCCCGAAACTTAAAGGCGAGGTCGAGAAGCTCGAGCAAGAGGGGATCGACGTGTGCGTGCTGTTCCTCGACGCCGCGGACGACAAGCTCGTCGCCCGCTACAAGTCGTCGCGCCGCCGCCACCCGCTGTGCACGGACGGCACCACCATCGCCCAGGGCATCGAGCGCGAGCGCCAGATGCTCTACGACCTGCGCGAGATGGCGCACCACGTCGTCGACACGACCAACATGCTGCCCCAGCAGCTGCGCGACACCATCCGCTCGCTCTTCGCGAAGGGCGACGAGCGTCGCGGCCTCGCGGTCACGGTGTACTCGTTCGGCTTCAAGCACGGCGCTCCCCTCGACGCCGACCTCGTCATGGATGTGCGCTTCCTGCCGAACCCTTATTACGACCCCGACCTGCGCTATCTCACCGGGCTCGACGCGCCGGTGCGCGACTTCGTGATGTACCGCGAGGAAACGGTGGAGTTCGTGAAGCGCTGGCGCGCCCTGCTCGACTGCGTCATGCCCGGCTACGTGGCCGAAGGCAAGCAGCAGCTCGCCATCGCCATCGGCTGCACGGGCGGCCAGCATCGAAGCGTCGCCATCGCCGAATCGACGGGCGATTACCTGAAGTCGAACGGCTACCGCGTGAGCGTCGCGCACCGCGACCTCGCGCTTGCCGCCCGTCGGGTGGGGAAGTAGGCCCATGATGAAGAAACGCGCCTTCTCGCAGGACCCTTCGGCCACCGCGGCGTTCGCTGCGCTTCGCGACCTCCCCCTCGTCGGCTCGATCAAAGGCAACCGCACGGGCAAGCTGCGCGCCGTCGTCATCGGCGGCGGCACCGGGGCGCCCGTGTCCATCCGCACGCTTCTGTCGCTCGGGGTGGAGACGAGCGCCGTCGTCGCCATGGCCGACGACGGCGGCTCGACCGGCATCCTGCGCGAGGAAGCTGACGTCACGCCTCCCGGCGACATCCGCAAGTGCATCGCGGCCATGGCGGCCGACCCGTCCGACCCGCTCACGCGCGCGTTCAAGTACCGGTTCCCCATAGCCCGCGACCATTCGCTCGGCAACCTCATGCTCGTCGCGCTCGAGGACGCCTGCGGGTCGTTCCCCGAGGCGGTCTCCATCTGCGAGAAGCTGCTCGACGCGCGCGGGCACGTGTACCCGTCCACGCTGTCGCACGTGACGCTCGCCGCGAAGACACGCGACGGGGCCGTCATCGAGGGGCAGGCCGTCGCCTGCCATTCCGACACGGCGCTTGCGCGGGTGAAGCTGCGCTGCGACGGCGCGATCGAGCCCTACGGCCCGGCGCTCGACGCCATCCGCGCGGCCGACCTCATCGTGCTCGGCCCAGGGTCGCTTTTCACATCGATCATCCCGAACCTGCTCGTCCCGGGCGTGGTCGACGCCATCCGCGCGTCGCACGGACGCACGCTCTTCGTCTGCGGGCTCGCCGACGTGCAGGGCGAAACGTGGGGGCTCACGGCGCGCGAGCACGTCGAGGCGCTCATGGCCCACGGCATGAAGGGACTCGTCGACTACGTGCTCGTCCATGCCCCCGAACCGCTTCGGCCCGACGGGGCGTCCGCGGGCGAGCTTGCAAGCGCGGTTGCCCGCGACGCAGGCGCCGCCGACGATCGCACGGCCCGCGCGAACGGCCGCGCGGTGCGGCCGGTTTCCATCACCTACGAAGACGCGATGGCCATCCAGGCGGAAGGTCCGATCGTCATCGCGAAGAACCTCGTCGACCTCGAACGCCCCACGCTCCACGACCCGGTGGCGTTCCGCGAAGCCTTGTGGGGGGTGCTCAAGCTATGTCGTTCACGTCGGATGTGAAAGACGAGCTCGCGCGCGTGCTCCCCGAATGCTCGCACTGCGGCAAGGCGACGCTTGCGGCGCTCGTGCGCATCGAGGGCACGCTGTTCGTGTCGGGGCCGGGGCGCTACCGCGTCGAAATCGCCACCGACGTCCCGAGCGTGGCGCGCCTCGTCATCAAGCTTTTGCACGGCATCTACAAGCTGCGCACCGAGCTCACCGTGCGCCGCAGCGTGCTCCACAAGACGCCGAACTACCTGATCGAGGTGCCGGCGCAGCCCCACCTCGCCGAGTCGCTCTACGATTTGGGCGTCATCACGAAGGCGGGCGGGCTCGAGCTCGGCATCAGGCCCGACATCGTGCAGAAGCAGTGCTGCGCGGCGGCGTACGTCCGCGGGGCGTTCCTCGGCAGCGGCTTCATCGCGAACCCCCGCGGCGACTTCCACTTCGAGATCACCGTGGAATCGGAGGGCCTCGCCACCGGGCTCGTCGAGCTGCTCGCCGACAAGGGCATCAACGCGCGCATCATGCAGCGCCGAAGCTCCTACATGGTGTACCTGAAGAGCGGAAACGCCATTCTCGAGTTCCTCGCCTTCGTCGGGGCGCACCAGTGCGCGCTCACCATGGAGGAGGAGCGCGTGGTGAAAAGCGTGCGCAACGACGTGAACCGCATGACCAACGCCGAGGTCGCCAACCAGGCGAAAAGCTCGTCGGCGGCGGTCGACCAGCTCTTCGCCATCCGCACCGTGCTCGAGGCCCACGGCATGGAAAACCTCCCGCCCGCGCTCCAGGAGTTCATCCGCCTGCGCGTCACCTTCCCCGACGCGAGCATCAAGGAACTCGGGCAGCGCGCCAACCCCCCTCTCTCGAAGTCGGCGGTGTACCACCGGATCCGCCGGATCGAGCAGATGGCCAAAGAAGCCGCAAACCGAAAAGGGTAGCGACTTCGCTTGCATTTTGCCTGATTGCGCGTTTGCCGGCGATGCGCGTGGTCTACACTGGAAGATGTGCGTCAAGGAAAGTGAAATCCTTCGAAAGGAGTTCTGCATGGCAATCAAGGTAGGCATCAACGGCTTCGGTCGTATCGGGCGCTTGGCGTTCCGCGCGATGGTGAAAGACCCCGCGATCGAAGTTGTCGCTGTGAACGACCTCGGCGACATCCCCACGATGGCGCACCTTCTCAAGTACGATTCCGTCCACGGCCGCGCCTTCGACAAGGTCGAAGTGACCGACGACGGCTTCGTGGCCGACGGCTATGCCGTCAAGGTTCTTTCCGAGCGCGACCCCAACAACCTCCCCTGGGGCGAGTTGGGCGTGGAAGTCGTGGTCGAGTCCACGGGCATCTTCAAGACCGGCGAGCTGGCGAGCGCCCACATCAAGGCCGGCGCCAAGAAGGTCGTCATCACCTGCCCGGCGAAGGGCGAAGACGCCACCATCGTCATGGGCGTGAACGACGGCGACTACGACGCCGAGAAGCACAACATCATCTCCAACGCTTCCTGCACCACGAACTGCCTGGCGCCCGTCGCCAAGGTGCTCCTCGAGAAGTTCGGCATCAAGCGCGGCTACATGAACACCATCCATTCCTACACGAACGACCAGCGCATCCTCGACCTTCCCCATAAGGACTTGCGCCGTGCGCGCGCTGCCGCCATGTCCATGATCCCGACCACCACGGGCGCCGCCCGCGCGGTCGCGCTCGTGCTGCCCGAGCTCAAGGGCAAGCTCGACGGCTTCGCCACGCGCGTTCCCACCCCCGACGGTTCGATGGTCGACCTCACGGTCGAGCTCGAGCGCGAGGTCACGGCCGAGGAAATCAACGCCGCGATGAAGGAAGCCGCCGAAGGCGAGCTTGCCGGCATCCTCGAATACACCGAGGACCCGATCGTGTCCATCGACATCGTCGGCAATGACCACTCCTCCATCTTCGACAGCGGGCTCACCATGGTCATGGGCGGCAAGAGCAACCTTGTGAAGGTCGTCTCCTGGTACGACAACGAGTGGGGCTACTCCAACCGCGTCAAGGACCTCGTGAAGATTCTTCTCTAATCGAATAGCAAACGGCTTCGGGCGGCTTCGTGCCGCCCGTTTCTTTGTTGAAAAGGAAAACTCCCATGGCTTTGATCAAGACTATCGACGAACTCGACGCGCGCGGCAAGCGCGTGCTCGTGCGCGTCGACTTCAACGTGCCGGTTTCGGACGGGGCCGTCGCCGACGACACGCGCATCCGCGCGGCGCTCCCCACGATCGAGAAGCTGCGCGCGGACGGCGCGCGCGTCATCCTCATGAGCCATCTCGGCCGTCCGGCGGGCACGGGCTTCGAGGAGAAGTTCACGCTGCGCCCGGCGGCGACACGCCTGTCCGAGCTGCTCGGCGCGCCCGTCTCCTTCGCGTCCGACACGGTCGGCGACGACGCGAAGGCCAAGGCGGCCGCGCTTCGCGACGGCGACGTGCTTTTGCTCGAGAACCTGCGC
>CAKTSW010000094.1 GCA_934613165.1 uncultured Ellagibacter sp. | reverse complement strand
GCTCCGAACCGCGCGCTCGTGACCATGGTCATCGGCGCGGTGGTCTGCACCATCTTCAACTACCTGTTCGTCCTGAAGCTCGGCTGGGGCGTCGAGGGCAGCGCGCTCGCTACGCTCGTCGGCCAGGCGGCGTCGTGCGTGTCGGTGCTGTGGTTCTTCATCTTCACGAAGAACGCGCCGCTCAAGCTCCACGTGCACTGCATGCGCCCGCACGCGAAGATCATCCGCTCCATCCTCTCGCTCGGCCTTGCGAGCTTCGCTGTCCAGGCTGGCGCCGCGGTGGTCAACTTCGCCGTCAACTTCCTGCTCGTGAAGTACGGCAGCGTGAGCGCGGTCGGCGCGGAAGGCGCGCTCGCCTCGATCGGCGTCGTGCAGCGCATTGCCATGTTCACGGTCATGCCGCTCATCGGCGTGTCGGTGGCGCTGCAGCCGCTGCTTGGTTTCAACTACGGTGCGAAGAAGATCGTGCGCGTGCGCAAGGCGCTCTGGCTCGGCGTCGCCTTCGCGACGTCGCTCGCGGTCATCATGTGGGCGGCCGTGCATCTGTTCCCGGGCCCCATCGTCAACCTGTTCGGCATCACGAATCCCGACCTCACCGACTTCACCATCTTCGCGCTCAAGGTGCAGTTGCTCATGCTCCCGCTTGTCGGTTTCCAGATCGTCGGTTCGAACTACTTCCAGGCGACGGGTCAGCCGGCCAAATCGACCATCCTGTCGCTCACGCGCCAGGTGCTGTTCCTCCTCCCGCTCATGTTCTGGCTGCCTGAGGTGCTTCCGACGTGGTTCTCCCAGTTCACGGGCTTGGACGCGCTCTACATAGCGACCCCTGTTGCTGACTTCTTGTCCATCTTCGTCACGGCCATCTTCATCGCCGTGGAGATGCGTCGTCTCGGCAAGGTCGAGCGCGGGGAAGTGACCGCGAACTACTAGAGTCGGAAGACGTAACTCCGATCGTGTTTCCCAAGCGCCTGGCGCCTCGTTGCGCCAGGCGCTTGCTGTCCTTATATGGGGACAACCATTCCACTCGTCGCTTGTTACCGTTTCATAACAAATCGTGCGTTTTCGTGGAGTATGATACGCGCGTCATTATTGCCAGCCCGGAAGGGGAAGAAAGTGGAGCAAGTCAAGAAGGGCGCGTCGGCATCCTCGCGCACGCGCTCGGTCGCGTTCGTCGGCCTCACCGTCGCCATCATGGCCGTGTCGGCGTGGGTCACGGTGCCGCTCGGACCGGTGCCGTTCACGCTGCAGATGTTCGCCATCACGTTCGCGATCGTGATGCTCTCTCCAAAGGAATGCATGGCCGCGATCGTGCTGTACCTCGCGATCGGCGCCGCGGGCGCGCCGGTGTTCTCGGGCATGGCGGGCGGCATCGCGAAGCTCATGGGCCCGACCGGCGGTTTTCTGTGGGGCTACATCTTCGGCGTCGCGGCAGCGGTCGGCCTGCTCTACGTGCTGCGCAAGCACATGGGCCTCAACGCGGGGGCCATCAAGGACTCGACCTCGTCCCAGCGCGGCGCGAAGGCGTTCCTCAAGAACGCATCCGCCGAGATCCTGGCCGGCCTCGTGTTCACCGCGGTCGCCTATTTCTGCGGCTGGCTGCAGCTGATGCTCGTCATGGGGCTTTCCCCCGAGGCGGCCTTCCTTACCGGTATCGCGCCGTTCGTCGTCGTCGACGTGCTGAAGGTGCTCGCCGCGGTGGCATGTGCGCGCGCCGTGAAGGCGGCGGTTCGCTAAGCGCTGCCTGCGGGCTGCTTTATAGGACGCGTGCTATAATCTTCAAGAAACACGTTACGTATGCGCAGGCGGTTTCGCCTGCGCTTTCTATTCACTGAGGAGCAAACACATGGGCTGCGCAATCATCGGCTGCGGAAAATCGCTTCCCGCCCTCGCCGTCGCGAACGACGACCTTACCCAGCTCGTCGACACGAGCGACGAGTGGATCACCACGCGCACGGGCATCAAATCGCGCCGCATCGCGGTGAGCGAGACCAACGTCGATCTGGCCGAAGGCGCGTCTCGTCAGGCGCTCGGCTGGGCCGAAGGCGGCTGGTCGTGCGGCCGCATCGACCCCGAATCGATCGACCTCATCGTGTATTCCACTTGCACGCCCGACGCGATGGTGCCCTCGTGCGCGGCGCTTCTTCGCCGCCGGTTGGGGCTCGTGAACGCCGCGGCGTTCGACATCAACGCGGCATGCTCGGGGTTCGTGTACGGCATGAGCGTCGTCGACGGGCTTATGGCCGCGTGCTCGGCGGGCGCTCCCGGCGCTGCCGGCCGCAACAAGATCCGCCGTGCGCTCGTGGTCGGCTCCGAGCGCCTGACGCGCATCACCGACTGGACCGATCGCGCCACGTGCGTGCTCTTCGGAGACGGCGGCGGTGCTGCGGTCGTGGAATGGGACGACGATCGCCCTGGCGTCCTTTCGAGCTACTTCGTGAACGACGATGACGACACCAACGCGCTTACATGCCCCACGGCGTTCGATGCCCCGCAGCCCTTCGACGAGAACGGGATCTCGAAGGAAGCCGCGAAGGCGGGCGACCCGGGCAACGCGCGCATCGACGCGGAGCTCGGTGTGACCGAGCTCGTCGAGGCGGGACGTCCGCGCCAGGCGCTTTTCATGCACGGCCAGAAGGTGTTCAAGTTCGCGGCCGACGCCATGGGCAACGCCATCGACGAGGTGTGCCGCCGCGCGGGCATCTCGGTCGACGACGTGAAATGCATCGTTCCCCACCAGGCCAACGAGCGCATCATCAAATTCGCGGCGAAACGCTGCGGCCTTCCCCTCGAGCGCTTCCAGGTTTCCATTGCCGAGCGCGGCAACGCCTCGTCGGCGTGCGTTCCCATGGCGCTTTCCGACGCGCTTGAAAGCGGGCGCGTGCAAAAGGGCGACAAAGTGATCCTCGTGGCGTTCGGCGGCGGGTTCACGAGCGGCGCCGTGCTCGTGCAGCTATAGCGCGCGAGACCGATCGATCAGGCTGCTAACGCAAGGCGAGCCCCTTTTGCAGGGGGCTCGCCTTGTCGTTTTTCCAGCTTATGCCGCGTTGAAGATCGAGTTCCACACGTCGGCGATCCAGGCGAAGACGTCGAAGCCCTCGGAGCTCTTCTCCTCGGCGGTCGAAGTGCTCGCGGCGCTTGCCGCGGTAGAGCTTGCCGCGGCGCTCGTCGTCGTTGCGGCGCTTCCGCTATCGAGCGCGGTGCTCGTCGCGTAGTACGCGTCGTAGTCGGTGCGGTCGATCGTCGGGTCTGATACCTCCTGGGCGTCGGTCGTCTCGACGTCGGTCGAGAACGCGTTCTCGACGGTCACCACGACGTCGCTCGACCCCTGTTCCAAGATCTGGCCGCTTGCGTCCTTGATGGTGACGGCGTTGCCGGATTCATCGACCACTTTGCCGCCCGCTGCCACATTGAGGTTCGAAACCGTGCAGCTTTTGGTGACGACCCAGCTCGAGGTCGCGTCGACGTTCACGGTGATGGGGCTTTCCGTCGCCGTGTCGCTCGTCGCCGCCTCGTTGTCGGAAACGACCGCGTAGCCAGTCCAGGTCGTTCCGTCGGTCAGGTACAGGTCGATCGAGCTGATCGTGTCGGCCTCGACGGCGCCGGACAGCTCCTGGTCGATGCCGGTGAAGGTGACGGTCGCGCCGTTCTTCCCGGCGCTGCCCCAGTTGTTGGAATCGTTGCCGGCGGCGAGGATGAGGTTGGCGTTCTCGCTGTCGAAGTCGAGCGTCGTGTTCTCGAGCACCACGTTCGCGGAGGTGTTCGTCAGGTAGAACATCGAGCCGGAGGTGATGGCGCTCGAAAGCGTCGAGTCGACCGCCTGGAAAAGCGCCGCATCGCCCGTCGAGGTGTCGGCGTCGCCCGATGTGCTCTGGTAGATGATGATGCCGTTGGCGATGGGATCGGAGGCCGTCTTGCTCGTGATGGCGCTCGAAAGCTCCGAGTCGTAGATGCGGATGGAGTTCAGCCCCTCCATGCCGGCGATCTGCGATCCCGTGGCGGTGCCCGTTACGTTTGCGACCTCGATGGCGCCGGTCGAGTAAAGCAGAGGCGAGCCGCTTCCCGCAGTCGACACGTCGGCGTCGTTCACCGAGATGTACCCGCCGCCTCGGTCGGTGGCGAAGGCGGCGCAGTGGTCGCCCTGGGTCGAGATGTCCATATCGCCTGCGACGATCGCTCCGCCGTAGGTGGCGTCGAGGCCGCGCGAGTTGCCGGCGGTCGTCGAGATTTGCACGCCGCGCGCGAAGACGGTCGCGTTGTCGGTGGCGAAGATGCCGTTCGAGCCTTCGGACGTGGCGGACAGCTGCGAATTCGTCACGTACGCCTGCGACCCGTCGCCGACGCCGAGCACGATGGAGTTCACGCCGTAGAAGTTGCAGGAATCGCCGTCGCTCAAATCGCCCGACTTGGAAAGCGAATCGTTCTCGATAGTGAGGGTTCCGCCGTTCTGCGCGAGCGCGGCGTTCTGGGAGGACTCCGTCGCCTCGACGCTCTCCCCGCTCGAGGACACGTCGCGCCCGTCGGCGGTGAGCGTTGCGGAGTAGCTTCCCGTGTAGTCGAACGACTGCGTATTCGCGCCGCCGCCCGCGCCGCCCGGAGCGCCCGCACCGCCGTCAGGAGGCGCGCTGGGGGAGTCGCCGCTCGGCATGTCGGGCGCGTCGGGCGCGCCTTGCGTTCCCTGTTGCGCCGTGGCCTTCGACTGCGGGGAAGCCGATTCGGAAGCGAGCGCCAGCGTGGGCACGAGCATTCCCGTGACGAGCGCGGCGGAAAGGGCAAGCGAACAGGCCTTTTTGCTCAGAGGGGAGAATCGCTCGCGCAGGCGGGCAGCCTGAGCGTCGCGCTGGGCGTTCATTTCAGCGTTTTTACCCGTGCGGGAGTTTTCGGCGGATACGACCTCGGCGTCGATGATGGGATCGGTTTTCATGATGGCCTCCTTAAGCGTCGGTTCTTCAAGGCGAGCGCAAGGGGTTTCAGGTTCCAGGAGGCGCGCAGGGGGAGGGAGGGTACTGACGAAATGGGTTGCGCGCTGTCGTTCTTTCGCCCGCCTTGGCGTGCACTATAGAGCCCTATCCTGAAATGATTCTGAAAGAAGGAGGCCGCTTTCAGCTTGCTTTCAGGGAACCGCCGCGTTCGGAGAGGGGCGGCGCGCGGGGCGCTTGTAACGAGACGCTATCGGTACAGCACTTCGTGCAGAAGGGCGAGAAGCGTCAGATAGGATTCGTCGTTTCTCCTGATGGAGGCGAGAATCGCGTCCCATACCAGAAGGCATATCGCCTCCGGCTGCAAATCGCCCGAGAGCTTTTCGCGCTTTACGTTGGCGTCCTTCTCGAGCGCGATGGCGAGCCCGCGGCGGATGTGGGAGAAGCACGCCTGCTCGCGCTTCCGGGCCGCGTCGAGGTCGTGCGTCCGCATCGAGGCGATCTCGGTGAGCCAGCCGTCGTGGAACTTGGAGAACGCGCGCGCCATGCGGCGGCCGACTTCCTCGCAGAACGCGACGAAGTCGCCGCATTCGGCGGCCTTCGGCATGCAGTCCTTCAAAGCCTCGCGCCAGAAGAGCGCGATGACATCGCTGATCAGGTCGGACTTGGCGGGGTACCAGTTGTACACGGTGCCGACCGCAACGCCGCATTTCGTGGCGACGGCGCGTATGCTCACGCCCGAGAGCCCCTTTTCGCACGCGAGCTCGAACGCCGCGTCGAGCAGTTCCTCTTTGCTGGTCGAAGGTCGGTTGCTCACGGTTGGTCCGCTCCTTGCATAATCGAGGGAATGGCGATGAGGAAGCATGCGCCCTTGTCGGGGAGATTGAACGCCTCGACCGTGCCGTCGTGCGCTTCCACGATGGTCTTCACGATGGCGAGCCCGAGCCCTGTGCCGCCCGTTTCGCGGTTGCGCGAGGGGTCGCCGCGGTAGAAGCGGTCGAACAGGATGGCCGGGTCGACATCGCCGAACCCGCACCCGTCGTCGCGCACCGAAAGCACCGAGTTGCCGTGCGCCCCCAAAAGCTCGACTTCGATGTGGCCTCCGGGCTCGATGAAGCGGCTCGCGTTCTCCACGAGGTTGAACACGACCTGCTTCAGGCGGTCGCGGTTCCCGAGCAC